>DAOMCN010000011.1:6521-20760 GCA_035427885.1 Acidocella sp.
GGAGTGGTTCCACCGCGCTGAGGGCGTGCTGAACGCGCAATACTGGATTGGCCGCTTCCTCTCCGAAGGACGCGGCACCGAGGCCGACCCGGTGGCGGCGCGCGTCTGGTTCGAGAAATGCGTGGCGCTGAACCTGACGGATGCGTTCGTCTCCCTGGCGGAGATGCACACCCGCGGCCAAGGCGGCCCGCGCGACGATGAGATGGCGCGCCAGCTCTTCGAACGCGCCGCCGCAAACGGCCATGCCAGGGCGATGTTCGCGCTCGGCGCGCTCTACGGCGGCGGACATCAAATCCCCACCGACCGCGCGACCTCCCTCGCCTGGTACCGCGCCGCGGCGGAGAAAGGCCACCCGATGGCCTACCTCATGATCGGTAAATATCTTGCGCTGGGCATCGCCACCGAGCGCGACCCGCAAACCGCGAGACGCTGGCTGACCCAGGCGCTGAAAGCCGGGGTCAGCGAGGCCCAGGAGGATCTCGACGTGCTCGAAGCCCTGGAAACCCGCGCCCCAGATCCCACTGACGCCGCCGCCTGAGATGGACGGCGCGGCGGATGATCCGTCAAAAGCCGCCGCCGCCTGGCAGCACGGGCGACAGGGCGGGAAGATGGCGAATGCCTGGCTGGCGCGTGCGGCGCGGCTCGCCCCGGACGACCCGCGCATCACCCTGGAACTCGCCCGCGCCCGTCTTGTTGACAGTATGGCGGATACGACCCTGGCTGCGGCGGATTTCGCCCGTATCGCGGCACGTTTTGATAGCGCAACTGCCTGGCTGGGGCTGGCGATGGCGCGTCACAAGCTGGGCCTGATGGCCGCCTCCGCCGAGGCGCTGGACGCGCTGCTGACCCGCCATTGCCTACCCGAGGCCCCCGGCTTCGCCCAACTCGCCGCGCGCATCGCCGCCGATGCCGGATACGACGGCTATTGCGGCACCACTGCGTGCGGCCAACGCATCGCCAGCACACGCCAGGGCCGCCTCCTCGGCGCGGTACCGGATCTGGCGGCGCTGTGTCGGGTGGAAGGGCTGGTCGCCGCGGACGGAGAGGGCATCACCGGCTGGGCCGCCCGCCCGGCCGCGCCGGAGACCCCGCCCGCCCTCACCCTGCGTGATGCAACCGGCAAAAGCCGCGCCATAAAATTCGGCCCCGTCCTGCCCGCCGATGACAGTGCCCCGCTGCTTCCCCGGCACAGCTTCCGCCTCACGCCCCGCCAGTTGCGCGGCTTTGTCCCGCCGTTTTCCCTCGCCGGACCAGACAGCGCGCCGCTGCTAGGCTCCCCGCTCACCCCCTCGGCTCAGGCGCAACCGCCCGTCCCGGCGGCAACACGGGGACCAAAGCGCACCCAAACGCCCAAGTCCAGGCCGCTCGCCGTCGTCGTCCCGGTCTATCGTGGCCTCGCCGAAACCATTGCCTGCCTCGCCTCCCTGCGCGCCGCCCTGCCCGCGCGCAGCAGGCTCATCGTCGTGGACGACGCCACGCCGGAGCCCGCCCTCAAAGCCTGGTTGGACGCACAAGCCGCCGCGAAACGCTTCCTCCTCCTGCGCCATGCGCAGAACCAAGGCTTCCCCGCCGCCGCCAACACTGGCCTCGCCGCCGCGTCAGGGCGCGACGTCTTGTTGCTCAACGCCGATACGCTGGTGCCTAAAGGTGCGATCGAGACGCTGCGCGCCATCGCCTACCAAAAACCCGACACCGCCTCCGTCACCCCCTTTTCAAACGAGGCAACGATCCTGAGCTACCCTAACCCCAGCGGCGACAACCCCGCCCCGGACCTCGCCGGAACAGCGGCGCTGCACGCGCTCGCCGCCAAAGCCAACGGGCTAAAAAGCCACGAAATCCCGACCGGCATCGGCTTTTGCATGTATCTGCGCCACGACGCGCTCAAGGCCACCGGTGGCTTCAGGGGGGACATCTTCGCCCAGGGCTATGGCGAGGAGAACGACTGGTGCCTGCGCGCGCGCCATCTCGGCTTTTCCCACCGCGCGGCGCTGGGCGCTTATGTCGCGCATATCGGCGGTGTTTCCTTCCGCGCGTCGTCGCGGGCGCTGACCGAGCGCAATCTTGGCATCCTCAACCGCCTCTACCCCGGCTACCACGCACTGATCATGCGCTTCATCGCCGCCGACCCGCTCGCCCCCGCGCGCACGCGACTGGACGCGGCGCGCCTGCGCCTGCGCCTGGGGGCAAAACAAGAGGCCGCGCTGCTGATCACGCACAGCCACGGCGGCGGCGTGGCGCGGCAAGTGGCGGTGGAAATGGCGTCCTGGCACGCGCAGGGCAAACGCCCGCTGCTGCTGCGCACGCAATTCCCCAATAAGCCGGAGACAACCCCTTATCCCTGGCCCGCACTGCTGGGCGAGGGCGGCAAGGACGATTTCCCCAACCTCGCCTTCGCGCTGCCCAGACAAAACCCCGCCCGGCTGCGCCTGCTGCGCGCGCTGAACGTGCGCCGCGTCGTCCTTCACCACACGCTCGGCCACGATCCCTCAGTGCGCTCCCTCGCCGCCGCTCTGAACGTGCCCCAGGAGATCGTAGTTCATGATTACGCGAGCTTCTGCCCGCGCGTGAACCTGCTCTCCCCCACCGTGCCGCCACGCTATTGCGGCGAGCCGAACCTTAAAGGCTGCCTCGTCTGCACCGCGCACGCGCGCGAAGAAATCCATGACCCGATGCCAGTGCCCGAACTCCTCGCCCGCTCCACCGCCGAATTCGCCGCCGCCGCGCGCGTCCTCGTCCCCTCGGGCGACGCCGCCAAACGCCTCGCCCGGCATTTCCCGGGGCTGCAACCACAGATCACCCCTTGGGAAGACGACTCCGCCCCGGTAACTCTAAAGCCTCCCGGCAATGGCGCGCGGCGCATCATGGTCATCGGTGGCATCGGCCCGTCCAAAGGCTTCGACCTGCTGATGGAATGCGCCCACGATGCCGCGGCGCGCGACCTGCCGTTGGAATTCATCGTCGCGGGCAGCAGCGCGGACGATGCCGCCTTACTCGCGACGCGGCGCATCTTCGTCACCGGCGGTTATCAGGAGGGCGAGGCCCAGGCGCTGATCGCCAGCTTCAAGCCCGACCTTGCCTTCCTCCCCTCGATCTGGCCGGAAACCTGGTGCTTCGCCCTCAGCGAAGCCTGGAAAGCCGGACTCTACACGCTGGTTTTCGACCTCGGCGCGCAGGCCGAGCGCATGCACGCAACCGGACGCGGCGCGACCTTGCCGCTTGGACTGCCCGCCGCGCGGATCAATGATGTGTTATTGATCTGGAAACCAAAAAAAACACGTATTGTTAATAATTATATCCCGCCCACGACTGTACGAAATCGATTGTGAAATGTATCAGTTTTCATACAGCGGCTACATTTCTAAGGACTCGATATGGCTCAGGTAAAAACAGCTTCCAAACTCTCCAAGGCTGAAACATTGGCCGCTGCCGCTGCAAACCCGGCCAATTCGCCGGTACAGGAGCTCAAAGTTACCGGCCATATGATGACCCTGCCCGTCGGATTGTTCAGCTTCATCAACGAGGTGAACCCCACCGCCACGCAACAGAACGGGCTGCCTGGCGTGCGCGTCTCGTTGCCGCCGGTCGGCGCGCAGCATGTCGAGATCGCCGGTTTCCGCGCTGATGGCTGGCTCAACGCCGATGGAGATGCGGCGTTGGTGCGTGTGCGCAAAGGCCCGGCGCAGGTGCTCGTCACCATCTACCAGATGCCAAACCAGCCGGACTCCGCGCCAAAGCTGCAAGTGCGGCAACTGCTCGCCGGAAACGACATGCCCGCCCCCGCCGAAGCTGCCGTACCCGCCGCCGCGGAAACCCCGGTGCGGGTGGACCTGATGGCGCATATCCAGTCGCGCGGCGATGTCGGCGCGAAATTCGGCCAGTGGCTCGGCGAACGCGGCAGCAACAACTGGATCGAAGGCTTCGCCCTCAACGCGCCGGAGGGCTTCGACGTCGCGGATCTCTCCTACCAGGCCGTGCTCGGGCGCGGCTGGCTCTCACCTTGGGTGGAAGCCGGGCAATATTGCGGCTCGCGCGGCATGGCACTTCCCCTGCTCGGCGTGCGCGTACGCCTGAACGGCAAAATGGCGGAGGCGTTCGATCTCTCCTGCTCCTCTACCTTCGTCGGCGGCACCACCGCCGGGCCGGTCGGCAATGACGAGACCTGCGAGGGCGACACGCTCGCCCCACTGGAAGCAATCCAGCTCTCCCTGACCCCGCGCGCGCGCAAAGCCACCAAGACCAAGCGCTGATCCGGCCGTGAACTTCCTCTTTGTCCATCAGAACTTCCCCGGCCAGTACCTGCACATCGTGCGCAGTCTGAACGAAGACAACAAGCGCCGCGAGGGTACGCATCAGATCGTCTTCATGACGGAGCCGAACCAAAACCAGATCGCGGGCCTACGCAAGGTCACCTACGCGCGCCCGCCCAAAATCCCCCCCAATTCGGTTAGCCACGATGTCCGCGATCTCGAAATGGCAACCCAACGCGCCCACGCCGCCTATAAAGGCGCGCTACAGATCCGCGCGCTCGGCTTCAAGCCGGACATCATCATCGGCCATCACGGCTGGGGCGAGATGCTCAACCTCGTGGATGTATTCCCCGGCGTGCCGATCCTCGGCTATTTTGAATTTTACTACAAAATCCACGATTCGGACGTAAACTTCGACCCACAGTTCCCGATGCCCGAGGCACGCTACTCCGCCGTGCGCGCCAAGAACGCGGTCAACCACCTCGCCCTGGCGCTCGAACATTACGGCCAGGTGCCGACGCAATGGCAGTTCAGCACCTACCCGAAATGGGCGCAGTCGCAGATCCGCATCATCGAGGAAGGCGTCGATCTTGACCTCTGCAAGCCCGATCCAACCTTGCGTAAAAAAAACCTCAAGGTCGGCCCGCTCACCGTCACGCCGAAGCAGAAACTGCTGACCTACGTGGCGCGCAACCTTGAGCCTTACCGTGGCTTCCACACCTTCATGCGCGCCTTGCCTAAAATCCTCGAGGAACGGCCCGATCTCGTCGTCTCGATCGTCGGCGGGGACGACATCAGTTACGGCTCACCGCCCGCGCACGGCACGTGGCGGCAAGTGATGATGAACGAAGTCGGCGATAAAATCGACCTTACCCGCGTGCATTTCATGGGTAAGGTGCCGTATGACGACCACCTCGCCCTGCTGAAACGCTCGGACGCGCATCTCTATCTGACCTACCCCTTCGTCGCCTCGTGGTCCCTGCGCGAGGCGCTGGCCTGCGGCTGCCAGATCATTGGCGGGGACACCGAGACCGTGACCGAATTCATCAAACATGACAAAAACGGCCTGATCACGCCCACGCTGAACCCCAACGCCGTCGCCGAGACGATCCTTGGCGCCCTGGCCGACACCAAACGCGCCGCCCGCCTGCGCGCGGCAGCGCGGGTGTTTGCGGAAAAACACCTCGCGATGGACGATTACCTGGCGCGCTTCCGGGCTTATATCGAGGAAATCACCGGCAAGGTGATGATCCCGGCCGAACCTGTCGAAGTACCCGCCCCGGCGAAGGTGAAAAAGCCCGCCAAAGCCCGAGCAAAAGCCAGTACAAAGCCCGCGCAAGCCGCGTAACGCGGAAATCGTGGATTTTCGCGGCGCTTCGGTGCTAGCCTTGCGTCCATAGTCGGCGTTCGCGTCATTCTATGGGAGGATTGTCATGGGCCAGTATCGGATCGCCGTCGTTGTCGGCAGCCTGCGGCGGGAATCATTCAACCGCAAACTCGCCACCGCAATAGCCCGCCTCGGGCCACCGGAATTTGCCTTTACCCAGGTCGAAATCGGCGACCTGCCGCTCTACAACCAGGACGACGACACCAACCAGGCCCCGGCGGTCAAGCGCCTGAAGGCAGAGATCTCCGCCTCCAGCGGCGTCCTATTTGTAACCGCCGAATACAACCGCTCAATCCCCGGCGTCCTCAAGAACGCGCTCGACAATGCCTCGCGCCCATACGGCCAGAGCGCCTGGGCGGGAAAACCCGCGGGCATACTCGGCGCCTCGGTCGGCACGGCGATGGCGCAACAGCACCTGCGCAACGTCCTCGCCTATCTGGACATGCCGACACTGACCGCGCCCGAAGCCTTCATCCACGCCAAGGACGGGCTATTCGACGCGGAGGGCAATATCGGCCCGGCCAGCAAGGCATTCCTGCAGGGCTGGATGGATAAATACGTCGCCTGGGTCAAGGAACTCGCCGCAAAACCGCCGCTGAACGCGCCGATCCAGATGTAGCCCGCCTTGCCGCCTTAAAAAAAATAGGGCTGACTGGCCGCCTCTCTGGACAGGACAGTGCCATGACGACCTACGCGTTTCAACAAGTCGATGTGTTTTCCTCCCGCCCGCTGAAGGGCAACCCGCTGGCTGTTGTCCTTGGGGCGGACACGCTCTCCGATACCCAGATGGCCGAATTCGCCAACTGGACCAATCTAAGCGAAACCACGTTTCTCCTCCGTCCCACGCTGGCGGAGGCGGACTACCGGGTGCGCATCTTCACCCCGGAGGGAGAATTACCCTTCGCCGGGCACCCGACCCTGGGCAGTTGTCATGTCTGGCTCGCCTCCGGCGGCGTACCTAGGGCCGAGATCATCGTGCAGGAATGCGCGGCAGGCCCGATCCGTATCCGCCGCGAGGGCCCATATCTGGCCTTTTCCGCCCCGCCGCTGCGCCGCTCAGGCGCGGTCGCCCCGGATCTGCTGGCGCAGATCACGCACGGCCTCGGCCTCGCTCCGGCGGCGATCCGCGCCGCGCAATGGGTGGATAACGGGCCGGGCTGGGTCGCCGTCATGCTCGCCACCCGCGCCGAGGTTCTGGCGCTGGCGCCTGATTTCGCCACCTTGTCGGGCATGAACCTGGGCGTTATCGCCCCCTGGGACCCTGCGCAGGACGGCCCGGAGGCGCAGTTCGAGGTGCGCGCCTTCTGCCCCGGCGCAGGCGTCCCGGAAGACCCCGTCACCGGCAGCCTGAACGCCGGGTTGGCGCAATGGCTGATCGGCAGCGGCCAGGCCCCAGCGGCCTATATCGCCGCCCAAGGTGCCGCGCTGGGCCGCGAAGGGCGCGTGCATGTGCGCCAGATCGGCGCGGACATCTGGGTCGGTGGCGCCACCACCTCGTGCATCAGCGGCACGCTGACTCTCTGAGTTCAGGCACAAAAAAACGGCGCCACCAGGGCGCCGTTTTCGTCTTCGTCAAACCGGCGGTGGTTACTCCACCGATTCTTTTTTGGCTTTGAGCTGCTCGGAGATGTCCTCGCCGGTCTCCTGGTCGACTTGCTTCATCGACAGCTTGACCTTGCCGCGATCGTCGAAGCCGATCACCTTCACCTTCACCATATCGCCCTGCTTGACCACATCGGTGGTTTTCGCAACGCGGTTGGCGGCGAGCTCGGAGATATGCACGAGGCCGTCCTTGGCGCCGAGGAAGTTCACGAAGGCGCCGAAATCGGCGGTCTTCACGACCTTGCCCGTATAGATCACGCCGACTTCCGGCTCCGCGATGATCCCGCGGATCTTGTCGATCGCGGCCTGCGTCTTCTTGTCGTCGCTGGCGGCGATCTTCACCGTGCCATTATCGTCGATGTCGATCTTCGCACCGGTCTGCTCGACGATCTCGCGGATCACCTTGCCGCCGGTCCCGATGATGTCGCGGATCTTGTCCTTCGGCACCTGGATCGTGGTGATCTTCGGCGCGTTGGAGGAAACATCCGAGCGGCCGCTGGTCAGCGCCTTCGACATCTCACCCAGAATATGCAGCCGGCCGTGCTTGGCCTGCTCCAGGGCGATCTTCATGATCTCCGGCGTGATCGAGGTGATCTTGATGTCCATCTGCAGCGAGGTCACACCGGACTCGGTGCCGGCGACCTTGAAGTCCATGTCGCCGAGATGATCCTCGTCGCCCAGGATGTCGGAGAGCACGGCGAAACCGCGATCCTCCTTGATCAGCCCCATGGCGATGCCGGCCACCGGACGGGTGAGCGGCACGCCGGCATCCATCAGCGCCAGCGAGGTGCCGCAGACGGTCGCCATCGAGGACGAGCCGTTGCTCTCGGTGATCTCCGAAACCACGCGCAGGGTGTAGGGGAAGGCCTCCTTCGTCGGCAGCAGCGGGTGGACCGCGCGCCAGGCGAGCTTGCCATGGCCGATTTCGCGGCGGCCGGGCGAGCCCATGCGGCCGGTCTCACCGACCGAGTAGGGCGGGAAGTTGTAGTGGAGCATGAAATGCTCCTTGAACTCGCCCTCCACCGCGTCGATCAGCTGCTCGTCCTGGGCGGTGCCCAGCGTGGCAACCACCAGCGCCTGGGTCTCGCCGCGGGTGAACAGCGCCGAGCCATGGGTGCGGGGCAGCACGCCGACCTCGGCCAGGATCGGGCGCACGGTCTTCGTGTCGCGCCCGTCGATGCGCAGGCCGGTATCGAGGATGTTGTTGCGGACGATGTCGGCCTCGAGCTCCTTGAACAGGCCCTTTGCCTTCTCCGCGTCCAGCCCTTCCTCGGTCAGCGCCTTCTGGGCGGCCTTCTTCGCTTCGGAAATCTTCTCCTGGCGGACCTGCTTCACCGTCTCGGTATAGGCGGCGCGCAGCGCGTCACGGGCGAGCGCGTCGACCCGGCCGGTCAACGCCTTGGTCTCTTCGGAGACCTCCGGCAGCGCCCAGGGGTCTTTCGCCGAATGCTCGGCAAGCTCGATGATCGCCTGGATCACCGGCTGGAAGGCGGTATGGCCGAAGGTGACGGCGCCGAGCATGGTCTCTTCCGACAGCTCGGAGGCTTCGGATTCGACCATCAACACGCCTTCGGTGGTGCCGGCGAGCACGAGGTCGAGCTGGCTCTCCTCCTTCTGCGCGGTGGTCGGGTTCAGCACGTATTCGCCGCCGATATAGCCGACGCGCGCCGCACCGACCGGACCGAAGAACGGAATGCCGGAGAGGGTGAGCGCCGCCGAGGCGGCGATAAGGGCGACGATGTCCGGATCGTTCTCCAGGTCATGGCTCAGCACGGTCACGATGACCTGAACCTCGTGCTTGAAGCCATGCGGAAATAGCGGGCGGATCGGCCGGTCGATCAGACGGGAGACCAGCGTCTCCTTCTCGGTCGGGCGGCCTTCACGCTTGAAAAAGCCGCCCGGGATGCGGCCGGCGGCGAAGAACTTCTCCTGGTAGTTCACGGTCAGCGGGAAGAAATCGATCCCCGGCTTCGGCGACTTCGCACCGACCACGGTCGCGAGCACCACGGTGTCGCCATAGGAGGCGACGACGGCGCCATCGGCCTGGCGGGCGACCTTGCCGGTCTCCAGGATCAGCGTCTTGCCGCCCCATTCCATCTCTTTACGGAAAAATTTGTCGAACATGCACAACTCCAAACACGGCGGAGCGGTCCGGCAACCTCACATGATGGCGCTTCGGCCGGGAGCGGCGCCTCGGGCGGCATGGGTCTGATTGTGAAGGGTGGGGACCACGCGATCACAACCACGGACCATGTGGCCGGAAACGCCGCCGAAAATGTACCGGCAGCGGCGCGGATCATGGGGAGGTGTCCTGCCCCGTTCAGCCGCTAAAACTCGCGCGGCCGGAATACCCAGCCCCGCACGCGCCCCATGGCGCGATGACGCTACATAGCCGAAGGCGGGGGGAAATGCCAGCAGGGTTGGCGCAAGGCAGAGAAGGGGAAGGCAAGCGGCGCTTTTTTAAAAAAAAGCGCGCAAAAAACTTTTGCGATGCTGGGTCGTGGGTTGAGGCAGCGCCCATGGCCCAGCGGAACAGAAGTCTTTTTGCTTCTTTTTCTTCAGAAAAAGAAGCGCTTGCTTGCTAAGCTGGCTTACGCGCCAGTGGTGCCACGAATTGCGGCTCGGTGTCCCAGGGAAAAAGTATCCAGGTATCCTGGCTGACCTCGGTGATGAAAGTATCGACGATCGGCTTGCCCTCCGGCTTGGCGTAGACGGTGGCGAGATGCGCCTTCGGCAGCAGGCCGCGCACCAGCCGGGCGGTGGCGCCGGAATCCACCAGATCGTCGATGATCAGCCAGCCCGCGCCGTCCCCGGCCGCGGCGGGCTCCTTGGTGACCTGCGGCGCGCCGCGGTTCTCGTCGTCATAGGTCACGACCGAGACGCTCTCGATCCGCCGGCATTCCAGCTCGCGCGCGATGATGGCGGCGGGGATCAGCCCGCCGCGGGTGATGGCGACGATGCCCTCCCAGGGCCGGAGCGCGTGCAGCCGCCAAGCCAGCGCCTTCGCGTCGCGGTGCAGCTGGTCCCAGGTAACGGTGTAATAATGTTGTGCCATTCCCCCCGATTAACCGCGGGGTGAAGGCCGGGCAAGAGAAGGCCGGCGGACCGCCTTCTCTTGCCCGGTCCAGCCTCCAGCGCTGGCGGTTAGGCGCTGAACCGCATGTTGCAGAGCTCGAGGCCGTGCCGGATTTCCTGCGCCAGCGTCTCCGGTGCGCCGGTCTTCCACATATGCGACCAGAAGAGCTGCGGGTGTTCGGCGGTCTCCTGGTTGTACAGGCAGCCGACCGTCCAGCCCTGACCGCGCATCTTGCGCATGACCGGATCGACCTCCTTGGCCAGCATCCCGAAATCCGGGATCACCAATGCCTGATGGCCGGCATGGTCGAGCGGCTGGAAGTAGATGTTGGTGGCGATGTTGAGGCCACGGCTGATGTGCTGATCATTGAGGGTGAAGTGTTCGGCTCGCTTGACGTCCACCTCGACCACACCGTGGCCGTGCACATGGGAATCGCCGCCCAGAATTTTCTTCAACCGATCGGTGGGGAGCGGTGTTGCGCTGCTCGGCGGCGGGCTGGGCTGCGGCAGCGGCGTCGCGGTGACCTTGATGGCGTTGGCAACCGCGGTCGCGAGCGCGATCGGCTCGCCCTCACCGCGGAAATGCTGGAACCAGGCCATCGGCGAAAGATCGAAAAGATGCTGATGGAAGGCCTGCAGCGTCAGGCCATTAGAGACTAGCGCATCGATGAACTTGTTGGTTTCATCCGGGGCCAGACAGAAATCGGCGTTGACGATGGCGCGGTTATTGCCGATTGCCTGGAAATAGACATCGCCCGCCAGCAGCGCTTCGGGCAGGACCTGGATGCCGCCGGGCAGCGAGCCGTGCAGATCGCTGCGGACAAAGCTGTAGCCGACGACTTTTTTTTCGCGTTGTCCTTTGGCGCCCAGTATCTGATTCATGTGATCGACCGGCAGCGAGGAGGCGCGCGAACCGCCGGAACCGTCCTTGTCGCCGTCGTTATCGGCAAAGGCGGGTGCCGCGAAGCTGGCAGCCGCCAGGCCGGAGCCGAGCAATACGGCGCGGCGACGGCTCAGCGCCGCCACCTGGAGAGGAAGGGATTGGGTCATGTCGCTCCTGATGCATCTCGCGGACTCCCGCGGGCCATGTGGGCACAGCCAAAAAAAAAGTTCAGCAGCCCACACCGCCTGCCCGCCACCGTACCGCCGGCACCTGAGCAACAGACCATGCTGAACGAAACGCAACCTACATGGAACGTGCAGTGCAAACCTGCAGGCTGCGTGCGCTTGAGACAGATTGGCCGCGCATCAGTCGCGTTCAATCAGCAACAGACTAAGCGACTTCTTAATTAAAAATTATGACGACACCAGCATTTTTTCAAAATCACCGGCAACGCGCGGGATAGCCTCCAAGTGCAAATCCTGCGGCTTGCTCCGCTGCCGGCATGGGCCCGCGTGCGGCTTTTATAATCCGTTCAGGCTAAAGAAATCCTCTTGTCGTCTTCACAGCCAATCTTCACATAATTGCGCGGTGTCGCTGCCGCAGGCAGCCCCGAACCATAGGCACTTGGGAGGTAAGACTGAGTTTTTTTCACGACACGATCAGTCATTTCATCGCCAGCTGGGGGTATCTGGCGGTTTATGTCATGCTGTCCGCAGAGGGCTTTGGGCTATTTTTCCTTCCCGGCGAAACGACACTGATCATCGCCGCGTTCGACGCCGGCGCGACCGGCAATCTGAACATCGTCGTCTTGATCGTGATCGCTTTCCTGGGGGCCATCACCGGCGACAACTTCGCCTATCTCATCGGGCACCGCTACGGCTTCAAGCTGCTGCGCCGCTACGGTCACATCATCGGGGTTCATGAAAAGCGCATCAAGTTCATGCAGTATCTGTTTTTGCGCTACGGCAATCCGATCGTCTTCATCGGCCGCTTCGTGCTTTTCCTGCGCTCCTGGGAGTCCTTTCTCGCCGGCGCGGACGCCATGCCCTATCGCAGGTTTTTGCCGGTCAACGCGCTCGCCAGCCTGCTCTGGGTATGTGTCTGGGGATTAGGCGCGTACGGGCTGGGCGAAGCCTCCACCCAGCTGCTGGAGTGGATCGGGATCGCCATCTTCGTCGTCGTGGTGATCGCGCTGTTCTTCGGCTGGCGACATTTCCACCAGCATGAGGAAGAGTTCGAAGCGATCGCGGACGAGGCACTACCGGGCCCCTTGCAGCCGCATCGCACGTCCGATCTGCATCCCACACGGAGCCAGCGTATCTGAAGCAAGGAAGCGGCGCTTTTTAAAAAAACCGCGCAAAAATTTTTGCTCGGCTGGGCCGCAGGCTGAGGTGGCGCCGTCGCGCTAGGTCAATGCGTAGACGACACGACGACTGACGGCTTCCGAGGATGGCTGCGGCGGGGCGCTGACCACATAGGGCCCGAAACCGATGCGCAGCGGGATCGGCGGCGCGCCGAGCAGCGTCAGATAAGTATCCGGCAGATGCTGATGCAAATTCTCGATCACATAGGCCACCAGCTCGCAGCGGATGGGGATCGCCAGCAGCTTGCCCGGCAGCTGGATTTCCACGCCCACCGCGGCATAGCCGTAGGGCGCCAGCAACAGCGCGGTGCCGGTCAGCAGCGCTTCGACGACCAGGCCACCCTTCGGCGCCGGCGTATAGAAGCTGCGGGTGTCCAGAACACGGTCCCAACCATAGGGCACGGTGTCGAGCGTGTTGTTGTAGCGCCAGACGCGGTCGGCCAATACCGGCGATTGCGCGAACAAATCGGCAAAGGCGGCGTTGCCGGGCGTCATCCCGGCAAAGGCATAGACGCAGAGCGACTTGGCCGCGAAGCGCTCGGCGTCCCACAGCGCCAGCACCGGTGCGAGCGTGCCGCCCAGGCTGTGGCCGGTAAAGCAGAGATCGACATCGCCGAGCTGTTGCAAGACCGCCTGCAGGCTGCGCCCGTCGCCGGTCAGCCCAAGCAGGCTTTGCAGCCCCGCCCAGGTGCCGGCGGAGACGCACGCCCCGGACGAAGCGGCGTTGGGCCAGGGCTGCATCGTCCCGAACGGGTTGTCCTGCGCGCCATCCGCCCAATAGGCCGAGGATAGCGGATCCGGATAGGTGCCCCGGATCGCCACCATATAGCCTGACGTGGCGATGTTCTGCACGATAAAGGCGAAATTCACCGGATCGGCGCTCGGATCGGGTTGCCAGATCAGGCTGAAGCGCTGGCCGACAACGTCGTGGCTGGTGAAATAGCCCGCCAGATACGCCGGCGGCGCGTAGGCGAGCGCCGCCAGCGTCATCGCGATCTGCGACATCGTCTTTTGGGAAGTCGCAGCATACGACGTCCCGGCTTGGACATTTCCATCCTCTGCCATCCCGCGCGCCCTAGCCTTCGAACAGCTGCGCCGCCGGATAAGGCGTGAACGGCACCGGATAGGCCGCCTCGGACACATCCTGCACGCCGCCGCCGGTGTTGAAATTGGTGAACACCTGCCGGATCGTACCGAGCGGCGGGACCAACGCATTCGCCGCGGACTGCAGGAAAATGAAGCCGCGGGTCGCGAGCCCGTCCTGTGGTGTCGCGCCCAGGAGGTTGTTGGACTGACCTGGAACGATGACGTATTGTACGCCAAAGATATAGGTGGCCAGGCTGGGGATCGAGACATTCACAAAGCCCCTCTGGGCGATGAAGGTCTGCGCCGGAACCTGGGTGACCTGGCCGTTATTGTCGATGTAATTGGCAAACAGCGTGACCGCGCCGCTCGACGCGACGAAATTCGGCCCCGCATAGTAGATCAGCGACACGACGGCGGCGCTGTTCGTCGTATTGGCGATCTGCACGAAAGTGCCCTGCTGCACGTATGGCACGTTCGGAATTCCGGGCACGATCGGTTGCGATAACACCTCAAACATCAAGAAGCCGGACATTGAAAATCCTCCTGTTTTATAAATGAAATTCGATAGCCATCGGGATTTCTTGAAATCGAAAAAG
>DAOMCN010000012.1:0-19611 GCA_035427885.1 Acidocella sp.
TCCTACCCGGCAGGCATCGCCCTCGGCATCGTCCTGTTCGCATCGTTTTTTATGACTGGCCACGGCCTGGGCGTCACGGGTGCGACAACATCGGTCACGGCCGTCGGCACTGCGGCGCTTGTACCTGGAGACATTGTCCGGGGCGACTACCTCGACGCCTATGTCCGATATGGCCTGAACCACTGGATCGTGTGGGAAGTTATCGGTATCGCCATTGGCGCGCTCTGCGGCAGCCTGCTCGGTCGCCGTTTTGCCCAGCAGATCGATGGCCCGCCGCGGATGGCCTCAATGGGCCGCCTGCTGTTGGCCCTGTTCGGAGGCGGTATATCGGGCTTTGGCGCCCGCCTGTCGATGGGCTGCACCAGCGGCATGGGCCTTTCCGGCTCAGCCCCCTTGGCTGCAGCTGGCTTCTTGTTCCTAGTCGGATTTTTCGCAGCTGGCGCGGGCGTTGGCGCCGCCCTTAAGCCGCTTTGGAAAAACGGAGATGCATCATGACCGGTCCGCTCAACCTATCCGGCCCGGCCTCGGGCCTTATCATTGGCTTCACCTTCGGCTTAATCCTTGAGGGAGCAGGCTTTGGCAACCCCTGCATCCTGACCACGCAGTTGCGTTTCAGCAACTGGTCCGTGTTCAAGGTGATGTTTACCGCGATCATTGTCTGTGCAGCCTTGCTTTATGGATCGCAGGTTATCGGCGTGCGTCCCCTGAGCAGTATCTTTGTTCCCTCGGTTTACTTCTGGGGCACGCTACTCGGTAGCGTCGGCATCGGCGCTGGCATGGCCATTGGCGGCTATTGTCCCGGCACCTCGATGGTTGCCCTGTGGTCCGGCCGTTTGGATGGCCTGCTGTTCCTGTTGGGCATCGGAGCGGGAACGCTCCTTTTCAACAGCGCCTATCCCTCCATCCACACCTGGATTTACGCGCAAGCCGGCCCCACGGGCTTGACCTTGCCGCAACTTCTACATCTGCCCACCCCGGTAATCCTGGTGATTTTGCTTGCTATCCTACTTGCCGTCGGTCACTTCGTTGCCAAGCGCAAGATGGATACGCCCAACGGCGTCACAGCCCCGCCCTGACGCCCGCCAACGGAGCCAAATCTACGCACAGCATGTTTTTCCCGTCGGCCGGTTCTGCGGCGCAGAACCCCTGCGCACCATCCGCCTCTGCCCCCCAAAAACCCATGCGCCCCCGCCGCCTCCGGCCCACAAAACCCCTGTGCGCCATCTTCGAGTACTCCCAGCGCCCCGCCCTCGGGAACCAGCTCAACCAAATAAGCCGCTCTTAATCTTTGGGGACGGGCATGGCGCGCCCACCACGGGACATAAGAAGCCTAAAAATCCTCACGTGCGCCGGAAAACACAAAATGCCCAACGCCATTCAACACGGCGCTGGGCATTTCATTACCCAGACAATCTCAAGGTGGCACAACGCATCGCCCCCCCTCGCCGTCAGACCAACTTCGCCCGCCGCACAACCAGCCGTACACCGATATTTATGGCTAGAACGACGAGCATGACAATGAAGGCCGCCGCAAACGCCAGCGCATGGGATTGGGCGTTCGGCTGGTCGATAAAGGTCCAGATGACGTAGGTCAGGAAGCCGATGGGCGAGTGCGTGAGCTTACCGTTCCACACGAAATTGGACCAGCCGGCAGTGTAGATCAGCGGCGCGGTTTCACCGACTGAGATCGCCAAGGCGAGCAGCGCGCCGGTAACGACGCCCGAGACAGCACCAGGCAGGATGATTTTGAAAACCACGGTGGGTTCGGTGGCGCCCAGCGCGAAGCCCGCTTCACGCATGGTGTTCGGCACCTGTCGCAGGGCGATTTCCGTAATGCGTGCAAGGTACGGAACAATCAGAATCGCGATGGTGATGGCCGCCGCGAGCGTAGAAAACCCCCAACCAAGGGAGGTCACAAAGACGATGTAGGAGAAGTACCCGAGCACGATGGAAGGCGTTCCGGTCAAAACATCGGAGAGGAAGCGGATAACGCCGCCCAGTTTATTGTTGCCATATTCTGAGAGGTAAATGCCCGCGCCAACGCCGATAGGGGCGGCAATGAGCATGGCGCCGAGCGAGATCACGACGGTGCCCTCGATGGCGTTGAGCAGACCACCGCCAGTCCCGTTGGAAACCGTGGTGAACAGCTTTACCGAGAAGGCCGAAAGGCCATTAAAGGCAACGGTGCCGACAATATCGAGCAGCGGTCCGATTACCAGCAGCAGGGCGATCCCACAGACTCCCCAGCCAATCATGCCGACAAGGCGGCGACGCAACTCCAGAGTACTCTGTGTGGCCATGTTATTTGCGGTTGCTGACACGGAGCGCTCCCGAGGATAAAAATTTTGCACCGGCATTGACCGCCAGTGTGATGAGGAAAAGCACCAGGGCGATTTCCGCGAGCGAGCGCACGGCCATATTAGTCGGGTCGGATTCGGCGCTGTCCAACTGGCTGACAATAAAGGAGGCGATCGTGGAGACCGGCGAGAAAATGCTGCTGGGCAGGATGTTGATCGCCCCCCCCGAAACCATCAACACGGCCATCGTCTCGCCCAGCGCGCGTCCAAGCGCCAGAACAATACCGCCGATCAGCGTGCTGCGCACCATCGGCATCATCGCCTTGGAAACAACCTCGAAATGCGTGGCGCCGAGCGCGAAGGCAGATTCACGGTTCTCCTTAGGCACCTGCATCAGCGAGTCGAGCAACGTGGTGGCGATGATCGGCGTAATCATCAGCGCCAGCACAATGGAGGCGGCGAGCAGGCCATAGCCGTTACCCGAGGGGGCGAGATACCTGCCGATGAACGGGACCAGCACAGCCACACCCCATAGACCGAACACCACGGAGGGAACAACGGCGACGAGTTCAACCAACATCGAGAGTACAGGGCGAATTTTTGACGGCGCGGCTTCAGCCAGAAAGATGGCAGCGCCGACGCTGAGCGGTACGGCGATCAGAATAGCGATGAATGAGGAAAGCAGGGTGCCAACCACGAAGACCAAGATGCCATAGCTGGCGCCGAGGGGCACAGAAATGCCGTGGACAGTGACCGGATCGGCGTAAAGGTTGCCAAGGTCCCAAGTGAGCCGCCAAACGAAACCCAGGCCGTTATAGATAAAGGCCTGCCCTGAGTAGATGAGCAAAAACAAAATCACCGCGCAAAGCGCGGCGGGGATGAGGAGGCTCACACCTAATAAGGACAAACGGAAAGGACGGAATTTCATGGTCCACCGATCTTAAAAAGAATTCCCTTCCCGGCCAATGCCGGGAAGGGAAGCGATACAGGTTTTAGTGGATTTTAGCGATCTGGGTCTTGGAGAGGGTAACAATCGCGGCGGGCAACGGCAGGAAGTGGACCTTGGAGAGGTACTTCATGTCGTTACCGGAGGTCAGCGCCCAGTTCAGGAACGTCTGCACGGCGCTCGCGGTGGTCGCATCGGACTGCGCGCTGTTGATGATCGCGTATTCGTAGTTGACGATCGGGTAGGCCAGCTCGCCAGGGGCGAAGATCATGCTAATACGCTCATCGGGCGGGGTTGTGGTGACCACGCTGTCCGCCGCAGCGGCGATGTTCGCAGCGGTCGGCATCACGTAAACGCCAGCCTTGTCCTTCAGCGCGGCAACGCCGAGACCGGCCTTCTCCACCTGGGCAGCGTAGGAAACTCCGATATAAGCGACAGAGTACGGGTTCGCGGCAACGGCGGTGACCATGCCGGAGTTACCGTTGGCGCCAATGCCGCCGCTGACGGCCGGCCAGGAAACGGCGGTGCCGTAATCGACGGTCTTGGCCCAGGACGGGGTCGAGAACGCGAGATACTGCGTAAAGATGAAGGTGTCACCCGAACCATCAACGCGGTGGACCGGGATGATCACGTGGTCAGGGAGCGCGACGCCGGGGTTGGCGGCGGCGATCGCCTTGTCGTTCCACTTGGTGATCTTGCCGGAATAGATGCCAGCCAGGATCGGACCGGAGAGCTTCAGGCTCTTGCCGTTGAGGCCGGGCAGGTTGTAGTTGATCGCCTGCGCCGAGATGGCGAGCGGAATGCTGAGCATCCCTGGGTTCTTCTTCATGATGCCGTCGGAGAGATAAGCGTCGGAAGCGCCGATCTGGACCAGGCCCTTGATCGACTGCGCAATGCCCGCGCCCGAACCGGTCGAGGTCGTGCTGAGCTGAATGCCGGGGTTGGCAGCGGTAAAATCAGGAACCCACAGGTTGAACAGCGGGTAAAGCAGGCTGGAGCCAGTTTCAACCAGCGAAGTCGCAGCGTGGGCGGTACCCGTGATGCCAATGGCAGCAGCGAGGGCAAGAGCGGCAACGCCGGAGCGGCGAAGTTTATGAGTCAATTTCACGAGCGCGTTCCTTATTAAAAGTCCCTGAGTGGAAATCCCTGTCAGTCCTGCGGGGGCTTCCCGCATGAACACTCCAATAATTGAAGCATGTGACAATGGCGACACGGGTTGCGTTGCACTTCTATGACATTTTGCTCCAGTTAAGTATTTGCCCCGCCCCGCGCGTGGGCATAAACCCTTGGATATGGCCGATGAAACGTTCAGCAAACTGACACATAAAGAACTCTTCACCGGTTTTTTCGAGGCCGGCGTCACCGGGTTTGGTGGCGTCCTGCCGGTGGCGCGGCGGATGATCGTGGACAAGCGCAAATGGATGACCCAGGCGCAGTTCAACGACCTGTTCAGCCTGTGTCAGTTTCTGCCAGGCGCCAATATCGTCAACTTTGCTTTCGCCCTTGGCGTGCGCGAGCGTGGGGTCAGCGGAGCGGCTGTGGCGATCCTCGGCCTGCTCGGCGCGCCAATGGGAATCGTGCTCGTGCTTGGCGCCCTCTATGCGCGCTATGGCGCGATGCCCGTGGCGCGCCATGCGCTCGCCGGGCTGGCCGCCGCCGCCGCCGGTCTGGTGGTCGGCACAGCGCTCAAAATCTCCGCGCCCGTATTCGCTCGCCAGACCAATATCGCGCTGGCGGTGTGCGTCTGTGCGCTGGTGCTGTTCGGACATTTCTCCCTTCACACCACAATGGCGCTCGCCCTGCCCGTCTCGCTATTCTTTGCCTGGAAGACCGAGTGATGCTGGTTTCGCTCGCCCTGCTGTTTGGGAAATTGTCGCTCCTTGCGGTCGGCGGGATCAACAGCACCCTGCCCGAGATCGCCCGTGAGGTCGTCGCGCTCCGGCACTGGCTCACCCCCCAGCAATTCGCCCAGCTTTTCGCCATCTCGAATGCGGCGCCAGGCCCGAACATGCTGATCTCGACGATGATCGGCGCACGCGAGGACGGCATCCTGGGTGGTATCGTCGCCTCTCTGGCGATGATCCTTCCCGCCGGGGTGCTGGTCATGCTCGTTGATCTGTTCTGGGAGCGTTACCGCGCGGCGCGCTGGCGGCGCGTTATCCAGGCGGCACTTTTGCCGATTACCGCCGGCCTCGTCCTAGCTGCGGCGGGCGTACTGGTCCGCCAAGCCGATACCGGCCCGCTCACCGGCGCGGTAACCCTGGTTTGCGCCGCCCTGGCATGGCGCAGCTCCCTCCATCCGCTCTGGCTGCTTGGCGGCGGCGCGCTCATTGGGCTAGTTCTGCTTTAGCGCGTTAGCTCCCCCAGCAGATCGGGCATGCTGACCATCCGAACCAGATACCCCTCCCCATCCACGACGGGAACACTTCCGATCCGATGCTCCAGCATGACCCGTGCAGCCTCAGCCAGCGTAGTTTCAGGATGCACGGGAACGGGAACGGGAACGGGAACGGGAACGGGAACGGGAACGGAGGTCATCACATTTGCGGCAATCATCATACCCTCGCCAGCGTAAAGACACCCTGGTGTTTAAACCCTCCGCCCGAAAATGACGCTAGTCTGTATCAACTTCCCTTCGAAAGAGTTAACGCAGATGCTCGGCGAAGAGCGCCAAACTGCGCAACTCGGCCAGCTCGTAGTCTTTTGCACTGTAGCTGGGCCGCTCCTCGCAGCCAAACCCATGCTGCGCGCCAGGATAGACGAAAACATCGATCCCCGGCTGCGCGGCGCGGATCGCCTCGACATCCGCCAGCGGAATGCTCTTATCCTCGGCGCCGAAATGCAGTTGCACCGGGCAAGTCGGCGTAAGATCCTTCTGCGCCGCGATCCCCGCGCCATACCAGCCGGACGCCGCCCAGAAGCTCGTGGTCTTAGTCGCCGCGAGCCAGGCCAGCGTACCGCCCCAGCAATAGCCAATGATCCCGACCGGCTTGCCGCCAAAAGCCGCCGCCGTCGCCTGGATATCCGCCAAGGCCGCCGCCTCGGTAAGCTGTGCGCGCAGAGCAACACCCTTCTGCACATCCTCGGCCCCGTAGCCCAACGCCACTCCGCGCGCCACACGATCAAACAACGCCGGCGAGAGCACCTGATAACCAAATCCGGCCAGACGTTCGCAAACCACGCGCATATGGTGGTTCACCCCAAATATCTCCTGCACCACCACCAGCGCCCGCGGAGCCGCCGCATCACCCGCAGCGAATGCATCGAAAACATGACCGTCAGCAGACGTAATATTAACCATCAGCGTACTCCTCGGTTCAAGAATGCGCGTAAATCGCAAAATCCCGCGCCAGAATTTCATAAATATCGCGCTTGAACGCTACCGCCAAACCCGGCAACTCCGCTAGCTCAACCCATTTCCATGCGTCGAACTCAGGATGCGCATGTGCATCCAACACCACATCCGAATCTTGCCCCAGAAACCGCAACGCAAACCACTTCTGACGCTGACCGCGATACCGTCCCTTGAACGCCCTGCCCACCAGATCGTCGGGCAAATCATACTGCAACCACTCGGGATGCTCAGCCAAAACCTCCGCCTTCGCCGTGCCGATTTCCTCCTCCAACTCGCGCAAAACCGCTACCCGCGCATCCTCCCCCGCATCAATCCCACCCTGCGGCAACTGCCAAGCCGCATCCGCCAGCCCAGCCCGCCGAGCCACCAAAACCCGGCCATCCGCCCCAAACAAAACAGCACCAACATTCAGGCGGTACGGCAACGACGTGTAATCAGGCATGATGTTCTCCAAAATGACGTTACGGCCAGGGGCGCTGCCCCTGCCCCCCGCTAAGGGCTAACCCTTAGCACCCCACCGTTCAGGGTAATGGGTGGGAGGAAGTTCAGGGGGCAGCGCCCCCTAAACTTAAACCCCTTGGCCAACCACCGTGCCTAGTTCCCTGTCGTTGTCATCCCGGCCAGGAGTTTGAGGCCCATTTGCAGTTGGAAGTCGGTTGCGGGTTTGGCGGGGTCTGGGGTTGGCCAGTCGGCGGGCGGTTTATTGGGGATGGTAGCGGCCACGGCGGGCAGCGGCGGCGCTGGCGGCAGTTGCGCCGAGGCGCGGCCGGTTGGGTTATTGAAGGAGTTGAGCAGGTCAGTTTCGCGCAGCTGCGCGAAGGCATCCTCCGGGGTCGCGGTATCGCTCACGACGACATTCGGGGTAACGCCGTAATCCTGAATGGATTTACCGGACGGCGTGTAATAGAGCGCGGTGGTAAGACGGAGCGCGCCTTCGTTATCGATCGGCATGATGGTTTGCACCGAACCCTTGCCGAAGGTTTTGGTGCCGAGGACCAGAGCTCGCCGGTTCTGCTGCAACGCCGCGGTGACAATTTCCGCAGCCGAGGCAGTGCCCGAATTGGTCAGGATGACAATGGGCGCGCCTTTGGTGATATCGCCACCGCCTTGCGCGTACCAGACCTGGTCGTCCTGGCTATGGCGACCGTGGGTGGAGACGATCTCGCCCGAGTTGAGGAAGTCGTTGCTAACCGCGACCGCCTGATCGAGCAGGCCACCGGGGTTGTCGCGCATATCGAGGATATAGCCGTGGATATTGCCGTGCGCCTGCTGCAACAGCGCCTTCATGGCGTTGCGAATATGCGGATCGGCATTTTCATCGAAGCTCCCCAGCCGGATATAGCCGACATTACCCGCGGGCGTGGTGAAGAGCTTGTCCTTCACATCCTGGATTTTGATGATTTCACGCGTCAGGGTTACGTGTACCGGCGCGGTGATGCCGTTGCGCTTGAGGGTCAGGGTAATTTTCGTCCCTGGCGTGCCGCGCATTTTAGCGACGGCATTATCGAGCGTGAGGCCATCTGTCGGATGGCCATCGATTTCGACGATAATATCCCCCGGCTTGATCCCGGCGCGCGAGCCAGGCGTGTCATCGATCGGGGTGATAACTTTCAGCAAGCCGCTGGTTTGGGTAACTTCCAACCCAAGCCCGCCGAACTGCCCGGAGGTCTGGACCTGCATATCGGCATATTGTTGCGCGTTCATATAGCTGGAATGCGGATCGAGCCCGGCCAGCATACCGTTAATGGCGTTGTAGATCAGCTTTTCGGACGGCGGATCGACGACGTAATTTTCTTTAATCTGGGTCAGCACGTCACCAAAAAGGGAGAGCTGCTGGTAGGTGGAATCCGCTGGGGCCACCTGACCGATGGCACGTTCCAGCGGTTGCGCCACTGTACCGACGACAAGACCCGCCACAAAGATACCGCCTAAAGCCAAACCACTCCGCAACCGCATACCAATATCCTCACAAGTGACCCAGCGGGGCTGCCGCAGGTTTTTCTCTGAAAAATCCGCCCGGTCGGGGGCAAGACGCTCTCAACGCATTAGATAGCATCCCGCCATGATTATCCAGAGCCGCCGCCGTGCAGCCAGGAAGTCGGGTCAATGGGGCTGCCGTTTTGCCTTAATTCTACGTAAAGAAACGGGTGATGTGCGCGGCTCGCCTTATCGTCGCCCAACATGGAGCCGACAGGCTGGCCATGTGCCAGTTGCTGGCCGGTAACAACGTCCAGCTGGTTCAACCCGGCCAGGACAACGCTGGTGCCCCCCCCGCAATCTGCGATGACAACGAGCCCATAGGACCGAAATGGCCCGGAGAAGATAACCTTCCCGGCACAAGGCGTGGTCACGCGCGCCCCTGGGACAGCGCTGTAGGTAACCCCCTGGGCCGGCCCCGCCAACGTGGTCGAGCCATAATGCTGCACGATCCGCCCGGCGACGGGCCTGCCCCCGGTGCCCGCGGGCAGGCTGGCGCCGGGCGCTGAGAGCTGGTTAACGACGCTGGTAATGCTGGTGAGCTTATTCTGCGCCTCCAGGCTGGCCTCCGCGGCGCGGGTGGCGGCGTCGGCATCCTCAAGCTCGGAGCCTTTCGCGGCGTTGATCTGGCTTTGCAGGGCGGCGTCCGCCCGCGCCTGAGCGGCGGCGGCATCGTCCAGCTGCGTCCGCGCCGCCTGCGCCGTGGCGAGCAGCGTGTCGAGCTGACCGGAGAGGGTTTTGACTGTTTCCGCCTGGGTCTCGATGCTGGTGGCAATCCCCTGGATAATGGCGATGCTGCGTACCGCGTCTGCCGGAGACTGCGGCGAGGTCAGCAAGGTCGCGGCGGGCTGCGCGGCGAGCCGCTGCATCACCGGCAGCAGCGTTTCCAGCCCTTTTTCCGCGGCTTGAAGCTGCACCCCGGCGGCAGCCTGCTGAGATTGCAAATCAGCGAGTTTTTGCTCGTCCTGACTGGTCTGGTTCTCCAGCGTGCGCAGCGCCGCGGCTGCCTCGACCTCCTGCTCGGCCAGCAAAGCCGCCCGTGCCGCGTCGGCGCGGGCATGCGCCTTGGCGTCTGCTTCGGCTTGACGCTGCGCCGCCAGCTCGGCGCGCGCGCTGCTCTGGGCGCCTCTCTTGGCCGGCTCTGCCTGAGCCGCGAACAGCGGGCTCGCGGCCAGGAACAAGGCTAAGAGCATGCGCCCGTGCTTCATCTCGCGCAGTTCCTCATACGCGGGACTTCACGGCCCATGCCGAACTGCGTTTCGCTTCAGCATGCACTAGCTTGCTCGATCAGCGACTGCCCAGTCATCAGCGCCGGCTTCTCAATGCCGAGCAAATCCAGCAGCGTCGGCGCGATATCGGCCAAAATCCCGTCATGCAGCTTCGTCCCGTCCGGCGCTCCGGCGCACAATACCGGCACAGGGTTGGTTGTATGCGCGGTATGCGGCCCGTGCGTCTCGGGGTCGTACATCATTTCGCAATTCCCGTGATCCGCGGTAACGAGCAGCGCCCCGCCCTGGGCCAGAACCGCATCGGCGATCGCTCCCAGCCCCTTATCCACCGCTTCCACCGCCTTGATCGCCGCCGCGAGCACGCCGGTATGGCCGACCATGTCCGGATTGGCGAAGTTCAGGATGATCATGTCGAACTTCCCGGAGTTGATCGCGGCGACCGCCTTCTCCGTCAGCTCAGCGGCGGACATTTCGGGTTGCAGATCATAAGTTGCGACCTTAGGCGAGGCGACCATGATCCGCGCCTCGCCAGGAAAAGGCGTCTCCTGCCCGCCATTGAAAAAATACGTCACATGCGGGTATTTTTCCGTCTCGGCCATGCGCAACTGCGTCAGCCCTTGCGCTGCGACCACGCCGCCCAGCAAATCGTCCAACCGCTCCGCCGCAAAGAGCGTGTGCATGAAGGGCGCGAGCGCATCGGAATAGGCGGTCATGCCAACGGCATCGACAAATTTCTGCCCCTGCACGGCAAAGTCGGTAAAGGATGGGTCGAGCAGCGCGGTCAAAATTTCGCGCACGCGGTCGGCGCGGAAGTTGAAGCAGAGGACGCCATCGCCCGCTTTGGCGCCCGCATAATCGCCGATGACGGCGGGTTTGATGAACTCATCGGTGATTTTCTCGCCGTAGCTAGTCTGAACCGCCTCAATCGCGGAGGAGAATTGATCCCCCTTGGCGGCGCTTATGAGATCATAGGCGAGTTGCACGCGCTCCCAACGCTTATCACGGTCCATCGCGTAATACCGGCCGATGACGGTGCCAATTTTCGCGCAGCCGCCGAGCGCCGCCTCGAATCCCTGGAGAAACTGCGCGCCCGACTGCGGCGGCGTGTCGCGCCCATCCATCCAGGCATGGACGACGACGGGCAGACCCGCACCGTGCAGGATTTTCGCCAGCGCCACGGCCTGGTCCTGGTGCGCGTGAACGCCGCCGGGAGAAACCAACCCCATCAGATGCGCCGTACCACCGCTGGCCTCCAGCGCGGCGATGAAGTCAAGCAGAACCGGGTTGCGCGCCAACGATCCGTCCTCGATGGCAGTATCAATGCGCGGAAGTTCCTGCATGACAACGCGCCCGGCGCCGATATTGAGATGCCCGACCTCGGAATTGCCCATCTGCCCGTTCGGCAGCCCGACGACGCGCCCGCTGGTGCGCAGGAACGCATGCGGCGAGCCCGCCCAGAGACGATCGAAATTCGGCTTATGGGCCAGGGCAACGGCGTTATTCTCCGGATTCTCGTTCCAGCCAAAGCCGTCGAGAATGGCGAGCATTACGGGTTTTCGGGTCATCGGCGGTCCTTGAAATGCGATAGATAGGATTGGGCGTCAGGTCTATTAAGGCAATATCGCGGGCAGCCCCAAGAGGTCACACGGAATTTTCGCTTAAGGCCGCCCGGCGCGGTGGTACGGATGCCCGGCATTGATCATCTGGGCGCGGTAGATCTGCTCGGCCAGCATCGGGCGGACCAGCATATGCGGCCAGGTCAACTTCCCCAGGGAGAGCTTGGCGTCAGCGCGGGCGATGATGGAAGTGTCCAACCCCTCCGCGCCGCCAATGACAAACGAGAGCTTCTTGCCCGATTCGGTCCAGCGTCCGAGCAGTCTAGCGAGTTCCTCGCTGGTCGGCATCTGCCCGCCGCCGTCGAGCGCGATGACGAAATCGTGCGTCGAGAGGGCCGCGAGCAGGGCTTCGGCCTCGCGCCGCTTGATCTCGGCGGCGCTGCCGTAGCCATGAGGCAGCTCGACCAACTCCAGCGCCGGTTTGATCCGGACGGCGTAGCGGCGCAGAATTTCGTTCTCCGCCGCGCCGCTGCTCGCCTTGCCCATCGCGAGAAGACGCATCAGTCCTCCGCTTCCGCCTCGTCCAGCTCGGAGCTCCACATCTTCTCGAGTGCATAGAGCGTACGCGACTCCGGCTTGAAGAGGTGGACGATGATGTCCCCCGCGTCGATCAGCACCCAGTCGGTGCCGTTGGCGCCTTCCATGCGGGTTTTCTTGAATCCGGCTTCCACCAGCTTTTCGTTCAGATGCATGGCCATGGCGGAGATCTGCCGATCGGCGAGGCCGGTGGCGATCACCATGCGGTCGGCAAAGCTGGCGCGCCCTGCGAGGTCGATGGCGATCACATCCTCGGCCTTATCGTCCTCGAGGCTGGCGACGATGATCTGCTGCATCTGGTCGAGCTGCAGCGGGGTCGCCTTGGGCGCGGCTTTCTTGCGTCGCGGACCGGCGATAGCAGCCTTCTTGCGCGGCGTGCCGGGCATGGCAGGCAGCGACTCGGCGGCGGGAGTAGCAGTTTTTTTGGACGCACGCGTGCGCGGGGTGGCGGCGGCAGCGCCGCGCGGGGCCGGCGGCTTGCGGGTGGGTGGGCGGACTATGGGAGCACTCCTTCAATGTTTTGGCGCAAAGCGGTGGCGGAAGCCGGATGTTCCTTCACCGGCAACAGAATCCACGCGGGCGCGGACGCTGTCGCAAGACATAGCCCAGAGCGCGCAGGAAGGCGATGCTTGGCGTAACGCGCCGCCACCCTGCCCGCAAGCGCAGGCCGCGTCGCTCCGGGGCGCGGCAGAACTAGCATCGGCATGGCGTGGATAATCCGCTGCCAGTGCCGCCATCGCGGCAGTTGCGCGAGGTTGTCCGCCCCCATCAGCCAGACGAATTTCTGAGCCGGAAAGCGCCGTTGCAGCGCCGCCAGCGTATCGGCGGTGTAGCGCGTGCCAAGATGGCGCTCGATATCCGTGGCAATAATCCGCCGGCCATCGGCAATGCGCTGCGCCGAGGCCAGGCGCACGGCAACCGGCGCCATCCCCTTGGCAGGCTTGAGCGGATTGCCAGGCGAGACCATGAGCCAGAGCTGGTCCAGCCCAAGATGGATCATCGCCTGCCGCGCGACATGCAGGTGCCCTTCATGCGCCGGGTTGAACGAGCCGCCAAGCAGGCCGACGCGCAAGGCGTGGCGATGGCCAAAGCGCGGGATCGTATAGGTCAGGTGCGCGTCTGCCCGGTGCCGCGCACAACGTAGCGGAAGGTGGTGAGCTGTGCCGGCCCGATCGGCCCGCGCGCATGTATCCGCCCGGTGGCAATGCCGATCTCCGCGCCAAAGCCGAACTCCCCGCCATCACAGAACTGGGTCGAGGCATTCCACATACCCACGGCGCTGCTTAACCGGCCGAGGAAATACTCCGCACAGGCCGCGTCCTGGGTGATAATCGCCTCGGTATGCTCGCTGCCATGCGTAGCGATATGCGCCAACGCCGCGTCCACGCCCTCGACGATCCTAATATTAAGCACCGCGTCCAGCCATTCGGTATGGTAGTCGGCGGGCTTGGCCTGGGGCAGATCGGGCAGGATGGCGCGCGCGGCGTCATCGGCCTTGAAGCTGCACCCTAGCGCCGCGAGATCCGCGACCAGTTGCGGCAACAAGTCCGCAGCAATGGCGGCATCCAGCAACAACGTCTCCGTCGCGCCACAAACCCCGGTGCGGCGCATTTTTGCATTCGCCAATACATGCCGCGCCATCGTGAAATCCGCCGCGGCATGTATATAAGTATGGTTCATCCCCTCGGCATGGGCGAGCACGGGTACGCGCGCCTCGCGCTGCACCCGCTCGACCAGCGAGCGCCCGCCGCGCGGAATGATAAGATCAATATACCCCGCCGCCGCCAGCATTGCGCCGACGAATCGGCGATCCGTAGTCGGCGCAATCTGCACGCAATGCTCGGGCAGCCCGGCGGAGGACAACCCTTGTGATATCGCGGCATGAATCGCCTGGGCGGAATGGTAGCTCTCGCTACCCCCGCGCAGCAGCACGGCATTGCCGGATTTGATCGCAATAGCCGCCGCGTCCGCGCCAACATTCGGACGGCTCTCATAGATCATGCCGAGCACGCCAAGCGGCTGCACCACGCGGGAGATGACAAGCCCGTTCGGCCGGGTCCACTCCGCCAGCGTACGGCCCAGCGGGTCGGGCAAATCAGCAACCTCCTCCAAGCCGCGCGCCATCGCCTCGACCCGCGCCTCATCAAGCAGGAGCCGGTCGGCGAAGGCCGATGTGCCGGAGAAGCTTTCCATATCGCGCGCATTGGCCGCGAGAATCTGCGGCGCGCCGCCGCGCAGCGCCTGGGCGGCGGCGTAGAGCGCCGCGTTGCGCGTGCTATCGGGCAGACGCGCCAAATCGGCGGCGGCGGCGCGGGCTTTAACACCCGCTTGCGCCATCTGCTGGGTGCAGCTGTCGGGTTCTGTGTGCATAATACCTATGGATGCCCAGTCCTGGCGGGAAGATCAACTGCAGGCTAACGTGGCCATCATGCCAGACCACTTCGATTCGTACATCCGCGATGATACCGGGCCAGTCCTGCGCACGACGCGCCTGACGCTGCGCCCGCTCGAGGCCACCGACGCCCAGGAATTCCACCGGTTAATCAACGATTGGGAAATCTGCCGCAAGCTGCCCGACGCGCCCTTTCCCTACCCCGCGACACTCGCGGCGGATTGGATCGCGGCGGCGGCGGCGGACCGCGCCAGCGGACGCGCCGCGCAGTTCGCGCTGGTCGAATCCACAACCGGCGCCTTGCTCGGCTGCGTCGGCCTGCGCTTCGCCGCCGACCAAAAAGCCGCCGAACTCGGCTACTGGCTGGGTAAGGCCCATTGGGGGCAGGGTTTCGGCCTGGAAGCGGCAAGACGGCTGATCGACTGGGCCTTCGCCGAACTGCCCCTCGCCCGGCTGACCGCGACAGTAGCCGCGGATAACGAAGCCTCGCAACGCCTGCTAGCGCGCATCGGCTTCGCCCCCGCGGGCAAAGGGCGGCAGCTTTTCCTGTGCCGCCCCGGGCAGCGCCTGCCGGTGAATTATTTCACTCGCGAACGTGAACTGCCCGCAGGCGCGCCTCGCCCGGCCTCCGCGGTCCTGCTGGTGGCGGCGGTAGCGCTGATTGATACGCTAGGGCGCGTCCTGCTGGCCCGCCGGCCCGAGGGCAAGAAGATGGCCGGGCTGTGGGAGTTTCCCGGTGGCAAGCTGGAGCCAGGCGAGACGCCCGAAGTCGCCTTGGCGCGCGAATTACGCGAAGAACTGGGGATCGAGACCCAACCTGGCGATTTCGCGCCTTTCGTCTTCGCCTCGCATGCGTATGATGGCTTCCACCTGCTGATGCCGGTCTTCCTGTGCCGCCGTTGGCGCGGTGAACCAAACCCGCGCGAGGGCCAGGCGCTGGCCTGGGTCACGCCCGACCGCCTCGTTGAATACCCGATGCCGCCCGCCGACCGCCCCCTCATCCCCATGCTGAGAGATTTCCTATGAACAACCCAACCGCCGCCATCCTTATTATTGGCAACGAAATCCTCTCCGGGCGAACACAGGACGTGAACGTACAGTTCATCGCCAACCGCCTTGCCGATCTCGGCATCAAACTCGCCGAGGTACGCATCATCCCCGACATTCCCAGCCGCATCATCGGCGCGGTCAACGAGCTGCGCGCCGCGTATGACGTCCTCTTCACTACCGGCGGGATCGGCCCAACGCATGACGACATCACCAGCGAATGCGTGGCGGCGGCGTTTGGCGTGCCGTGGGAGCCCCACGCTGCGACCTTCGCCCTCATGTCCGAGCGCATGGGCGAGAATTTCAACGCCGCCCGCCAGCGCATGGCGACGATGCCTCGCGGCGCGGTGCCAATCGCCAACGCGGTCTCCCTGGCGCCAGGCTTCTCGATCGGCAACGTGCACGTGATGGCGGGCGTGCCGCGCATCATGCAGGCGATGTTCCTGGCCCTGGAACCCGAGCTACCGCGCGGCACGCCGATCACGATGCGCGCTGTTCACGGCATGGGGGTAAAAGAAGGCAGCATCGCCGCCGGGCTATCCGCAATTCAGGACCGCTTTCCAGAACTGGACCTCGGCAGCTACCCCTTCCGCCGCGGCGAGATCTGGGGCGTGGCAATTGTCGCCAAAGGGACCAACCTGGCCGCAATCTCGGAAGCCATCGCCCAGGCCACCACGCTAATCGCGGCGCAGAACGTAACGCCAGTGCAAGGCGAGCCAGACTGAAACTGCCGGACCGCTTCCCCATTGACAGCACCGCCCCAGCACAACAAGTTGGCCCCACTGCGGAACAACACGTCTGGAAAAATCAAAATTCGCCTTAGTTAACAAACAATTACACTAACCCGAACGGCAATTTTGGTCGTTGACGACACCTTTCCGGCCCGTTAGGTCGCAGGACGCATAATTAATTGGAGGTAGAAAAGAATGTCAGAACAAGATTCCACACAGGCCGGGGTAGGTCGCCGCGCATTGTTGACCAGTGGCGCCGCGTTGGGTGCAGCCGGTCTTCTCGCCCCGGCAACAAGCTGGTCGCAGAATGCCCAACCCATTAAAATCGGCCATATCGACTCGATGACCGGCAACTTCGCCGTGCTCGGCGAGAGCCAGATCATGGGCGCACAGTTCGCTGCCGCTGAGTTGAACGCCAAAGGCGGGATTCTTGGCCGCCCCGTACAGGTCCTGCCCGAAGACGACGCAGGCAGCCCGGCAACCGGACTGGACAAAGCAGCCCGGCTTTTTGACCAGGACAAGGTGGATTTCTTCACCGGCACGACCAGCTCCGCCGTCTCCCTTGCGATCAGCCAGTATGCGCAGGCGCACAGCCGCGTCTTCGTTTGCTCGGGCGGCCATGTGGATAAGCTCACCGGCTCGGCCTGCAACTGGGCAACCTTCCGCGTCTGCTCGACGACATGGATGATGACCTACGGCGACTCGAAGACGATGCTCGATAAATTCGGCAAAAAATGGTACTTCCTCACCACCGATTACGCCTTTGGTCACTCCGAGCAGGCTGACTACACCAAACAGGTAAAGGATCTGGGCGGCACCATCGTCGGCGGCGCGCTTGTGCCGGTCGGAACGTCGGACTTCTCCTCCTACCTGATCCAGGTGAAGGCCGCTGCGCCGGATGTGCTTTGCCTCCTGCTCGCGGGCGACGACCAGATCAACGCGATGAAGCAGATCACCCAGTTCGGCATCAACAAGAGCATCGCCGTCGGCGGCGCACTGTTTGAGCTGGAACAGATCGCAGCCCTGCCCGAGGCCGCGCGCTACGGCGTGTGGACCTTCGAGTGGTACTGGGATCAGCCAGGCGTGCCGCATGTCGCTGATTTCGTGAAGCGCTTCGCCGCCGCCAACGGGGGCAAGTACCCCTCGGCGCGCGCCTGGTTCGGCTATGCCTCGGTTCATTCGCTGGCGCTGGCCTGCGAGAAGGCAGGCAGCACGGATTCGGTAAAGGTGGCGAAGGCGATGGAAGGCCTCGTTCTGCCGCCCGAGATTGCGCTGCAACCCGGCGCTCCCGTGTTCCGCCCCGAAGATCATCAGCTCATGCTGGGTATGTTCCCTGGTTCGGTGAACCAGAAGGGCACCTACCCACATCTGATGAACGTCTTCGGCTACGTCCCGGGCGCATCAATCGCGCAGTCGCCGGCGGAAACCGGCTGCAAGCTGACTTACCCCGCCTAACGTAAGAGTTTTTCGCCTGGAGCGCGCAAGCGTTCCAGGCGCGAAATCTCCAAAGAACCACAAAAACAGGGAGGGCAGCTTGTTCCTTGATATCATCTTTAACGGATTTAACGGGCTGATCGTCGGCTCGTTCTATGCGCTCATGGCCATCGGCTTGTCGCTGATCCTGGGCCTGAACGGCGTGATCAACTTCGCGCACGGCGGCTTCATGGCGCTGGCGGCCTATTTTGCGTTCATGCTGGCTCCCTATGTTGGGTTCTGGGGCGCGCTGATCATCGCGCCAATCCTGGCCGGCGTGGTTGGCTACGCGGTCGAGCAGCTGATCGTGCGCCGGCTTTATAAGCGCGACCCGCTCTACTCCCTGCTCGCCACATTCGGCCTTGCGCTGATCATGCAGGATTTGATTCGGACCATCTGGGGCGCTCAAGGCCTGCCCCTCGCGATCCCGGATTTTCTTGATCAGCCTGTAAGCCAGGTGTATTTTTTCGTGACCGGCTATCGCTTGTTCGTAGTCGCCCTTGCCATCATCTCGACCGGCGGCCTTTTCGCCGTGCTGCGCTTCACCCGCCTGGGCGTGCGCATCCGGGCTGGCAATGCGGACCTGGAGACGATCTCCGCGGTGGGTGTGAACATCTATATGCTTCGCTCGGCGAATTTTGTGCTCGGCATCATGTTCGCCGGCCTCGCCGGCATCCTCGCCGCCGGACAGCTCGGGCTTACGCCAACCATGGGCGATGAACTGATCATGCCGAGCTTCGTTGCCATCGTCGTCGGCGGTGTCGGCTCCTTGCTCGGCTCGCTGCTGGGCGGTCTGATTATCGGCGTCGCCTCGGGCATCACAACCGCCTTCTATCCGGCGGCGAGTGAAGTGGTGATTTACTTGATTATGGGGCTGATGCTGATCGTGCGTCCGCGCGGGCTCCTCGGCCAAGAAGGACTGTTCGAAAAATGAAACTAGACCGTGATAAAATCGTTCTGTCCCTGACCATCCTGATGCTGCTCTCCGTGCCGCTCTGGGCGCATGCGGTAGGCGGCTATACCGACCTTGCCACGCGCGTGCTGATTTATGCGCTGGCGGCGATGGGGCTGAACCTGCTCCTCGGGTTCACCGGCGGCTTGTCCTTCGGCCACGCCGCGTATTTCGGCCTCGGGGCCTATGGCACCGGCCTGATGCTGGACCACATGACCCACAACACGCTGCTCGCACTCTTCGTGGGCACGGTGATTGGCGGTCTTGCGGCGCTGCTGCTGGGGCCAATCGCGGTGCGTAGGCGTGGGATCTACTTCTCGATGATCACCATCGCCATCGGCCAGATGTTCTTCTTCATCGCGGTGCGCTGGAACTCCTTCACCGGCGGCGAGGACGGGCTAACCGGCTTCTCGCGCCAGCCGATCTTTGGGATTCCCCTCACCTCGACCCATTATTATTATTTCGTCCTCGGCATCTTTCTTGTCGGCGCGCTGGGTCTGTGGATGATCCTGAACGCCCCGCTCGGACACACCTTCGTCGCCATCCGCGAGAACCAGAAGCGTCTGACTTTTCTGGGGATCAGGACAGACCGTTACGTGGCGCTGTCCTTCGCGATCTCGGGGCTGGTCTGCGCCCTGGCCGGTGGCCTGAACGCGCTACTCGATAATTTCGCCTCGCCGGACGACCTGCGTTACACCCTCTCGGGCAATTTCCTCATCATCGTGGTGCTAGGCGGAATGCGCAACTTCTGGGGACCGCTCTTCGGCGCCGCGATTTTCGTCTTGGTGCAGAATTACGTCAGCGCGGTAACACAGAACTGGATGACCGTTATCGGGCTGGTCTTCATCCTCTCAGTGATAGTCGACGTAGTCCACCAACACGGCATCGGACCCCTCAAACTTGAACGTGACGCGCCAGTTGCCGTTCACCCAGATGCCCTTGAAATCGAAGCCCCAGTTCTCGCCGTGCTTGCACTCGGTGACGCCGAGCTGCTTCGCGACGCTGATGTGGTGGCCCCACGTCGGGGTCGCGCAGTGCTCGTAGGCCCAGTCCTTCGAC
>DAOMCN010000013.1:0-16640 GCA_035427885.1 Acidocella sp.
GGATGGCCGATTGGACCGGCTCGGGGAGGTCTTCCCACGGCGTTGTCAGCTTGATTTTGAGGTGTTTGGCGAGGCTGGCCAGGGTCTGGTCGTAATAGGGGGATTGGGCGTTGATCCAGGGGGCGATGGCGCTATCGCCTAGGGCGCGCTGTTCGTCCGGGACGACCATGTTGGGGTCGAAATAGATCTCGTGGCCCAGGCCGTCGCACGCCGGGCAGGCGCCGTGCGGGGAGTTGAAACTGAACAGGCGGGGCTCGATTTCCTCGATGGTAAAGCCGCTGACCGGGCAGGCGAAGCGCGAGGAAAAGACGGTGCGCGCGGCGTCGTCCGCACCTTCCGCGTAGACGATGCCGTCCGAGAGGGTCAGCGCGGTTTCGAAGGAATCGGCCAGGCGCTTCTCGATGCCGGGCTTGACCACGAGGCGGTCCACGACGGCCTCAATTTCGTGTTTCAGTTTTTTGTTCAGGGCCGGGACCTGGTCCAGCTCGAAGAATTTGCCGTCGATCTTGGCGCGGGTGAAGCCGCGACGCTGGAGTTCGGCCAGTTCTTTTTTGTACTCGCCTTTGCGATCGCGGATGACCGGGGCGAGGAGGAGGATGCGGCTGCCGGTTGGCATCGCCATCACGCGATCGACCATCTGGGAGACCGATTGCGCCTCGATCGGCTGGCCGGTCGCGGGGGAATAGGGCACCCCGGCGCGCGCCCAGAGCAGGCGCATGTAGTCGTGGATTTCGATCACGGTGCCGACGGTCGAGCGGGGGTTTTTCGAGGTGGTTTTTTGCTCGATGGAGATCGCGGGAGAGAGGCCCTCGATGCTGTCCACGTCGGGCTTGCCCATCAACTCCAGGAACTGGCGGGCGTAGGAAGACAGGCTCTCGACATAGCGGCGCTGGCCCTCGGCGTAGATCGTGTCGAAGGCGAGGGAGGATTTTCCCGAGCCGGAGAGGCCGGTGATGACCGTCAACTGCTCGCGGGGGATGGCGATGTCGATGTTTTTAAGGTTGTGCTCGCGCGCGCCGCGTACCGTGATAAAGCCCGCGCCGGTGGATTTCGCCATGAGTGCCCCAGATGTTCTTGCAATGTTCTGACAAGATAAGGGCAGATGTGGGGGAAGGCAATCGGGAGCGGCGCGTAGGGTGAATTTTACCCACCCTACGGCCAGCGATTTAAGTGTGCGGCGGTTTATAGGGGGGCTTGGTGTCGTGCGCGCGCTTCATGGCCGCTTCGGCTTCTTTGGCGGTCATCAGGACTGTTGTCTCGAAATGTTTGAAGCCGCCAGAGGCCGCCGCGGCAAGGGCGCAGGCGGCGGCGGCGGCGTTGTCGGGCATTTCGCCGATCCCGACGCCGTCGAACTCGCCAAAGGAAAAATAGTAGCTGTGCAACTTGCCGCCGAAGCTCTCGATCAGGGCCGTCGCCACGGCGGTACGGTCATGCGGTTTCTCGACCAGCGCTTTGGCCGAGGCATCAGAAAACTGCCAACGCAACATGTAGTGAGACATTTGCATCCTCCGTATTTCTGTTTGTTTTGCATGTTCGTGAATGAACAACATGCCCCTGTTTGGGCGCGCGCAAAGTGCGCCCTCGGGAGGGGGTTTGCAAACATAATCGGTGGCGCGGGTTAAGCCGCCGTGCCGCGCGCCGCGAATACCTGTTGCGGGAGGAGAAAAATCTGTGTTTCATGACGTATGGCCCAGTATCTCACGAATTACGGCGGGGAGACGTTCCGTTTTTCGGATCTGAGGACCGTGTTGGCGCAGGCGTCGCCCAGGCGGTCGGGGGATGAGCTGGCGGGACTGGCGGCGCCGTCTGATGCCACAAGAGTGGCGGCGCGGGCGGTGCTGGCGGATTTGCCGCTGAAAATTTTTCTCGAAGAGGCGCTGATTCCGTATGAGGCGGATGAGGTAACGCGGCTGATTTTCGACCGGCATGATGCGCAGGCGTTTGGCGCGGTTTCGCACCTGACCGTGGGCGGGTTTCGCGACTGGTTGCTCTCCTACGAGGCGGATACGGCGGCGTTGAGCGCGCTCAGCCCTGGGCTGACGCCGGAGATGGTGGCGGGCGCGAGCAAGCTGATGCGCAATCAGGATTTGATTACGGTGGCGCGGAAATGTTCGGTGGTGACGAAGTTTCGTAATACGCTGGGGCTGCCAGGGCGGCTCTCCTCGCGCTTGCAGCCGAACCATCCGACGGATGATCTGCGCGGGATTGCGGCGTCGACGCTGGACGGGCTGCTGTATGGTACGGGCGATGCGGTGATTGGCATCAATCCGGCGACGGATAATGTGCGGAACTGTATCTCGCTGCTCGATATGCTGGAGAATTTGCGCACGCGCTATGAAATCCCGACGCAGAGCTGCGTGCTGACGCATGTGACCAATGCCATCGAGGTGATGAACGCGGGCGGGGCGATGGACCTCGTGTTTCAGTCGATTGCCGGGTCGGAAGCGGCCAATACGGGGTTTGGGATCAGCCTGAGCGTGCTGCGCGAGGCGTATGAGGCGGGGTTGAGCCTCAAGCGCGGCACGGTGGGCGATAATCTGATGTATTTCGAGACCGGGCAGGGGGCGGCACTTTCGGCGGGCGCGCATTTTGGTGTCGACCAGCAGACGATCGAGGCGCGGGCTTATGCGGTGGCGCGGGAATTTAAGCCGCTACTGGTGAATACGGTGGTCGGATTTATCGGGCCGGAGTATCTCTACGATGGCAAGCAGATTATCCGGGCCGGGTTGGAGGATCATTTCTGCGGCAAGCTGCTCGGCGTGCCGATGGGCTGCGATGTCTGTTACACTAACCATGCCGAGGCGGACCAGGACGATATGGATACGCTGATGACGCTGCTGACCGTGGCAGGGGTGACGTTTGTTATCGCGGTGCCGGGGGCGGATGATGTCATGCTCAATTACCAGAGCTTGTCGTATCACGATATTCTGTATTTGCGCTCAACGTTTGGGGTCAGGGCGGCGCCGGAGTTCGAGGCGTGGCTGGAGCGGATGGATATGGTGGACCGGGCAGGGCGGGTGCGGGTGGCGGTGCCGTTGATGCGGAAGTTGATCGATGCAGCCTGAGACGATCGATCCCTGGGCGCGGTTGCGCGAGGCGACGCGCGCGCGGATCGGGCTGGGGCGGGCAGGCGATGCGATGCGGCTTCAAGACGTACTGGCGTTTCAGTTCGCCCATGCGCAGGCGCGCGATGCGGTGCATACGAGGCTTGATACCGAGGCGCTGCATGCGCAACTGCCGGGCGCGATCGAGGTGCGCAGTGCGGCCGAAAACCGCGAAATTTATTTGCGCCGCCCGGATCTGGGGCGGCGGTTGCACGGCGATTGCGCGGCGTTGTTGAAGCCGGGGGATTATGACGCGGTGTTTGTCATAGGCGATGGGCTGTCGGCCACGGCGGTGATGCGCAATGCGGTGCCGATGGTTAACGCGGCGCTGGCGCGGCTGAAGGACTTCAAGGTCGCGCCGCTGGTGATTGCGACGCAGGCGCGGGTTGCGCTTGGGGATGATATCGGGCAGGCGCTGGGGGCAAAACTCTGCGCCGTACTGATCGGCGAACGACCGGGACTCACCGTGGCGGAGAGTCTCGGGATCTATCTTACCTACGCCCCGGAGCGGGGGATTAAGGACTCGGCGCGCAATTGTATTTCCAATATTCACGGCAAGGGTGGACTCTCTTGCGAGGCGGCGGCGGAGATGTTGGCCTGGCTGATGCGCGAGGCGCTGCGGCGCAAACTCACCGGAGTCGGGCTGAAGGAGGCCAGCGGGCTGGCCGCGCCAGATGCCACCCGGGCGATTGGATAAATTTCCAGGGGATTACCGGGGCGGGCGTTTGTTACCGGATTATAAAGCAAACCCCGCTATACGGAGCGCGGAGGTAGGCTTTGCTTGGGATGATTTTGATCGAAATATGCCGATGAGCGGGTTTGAGACAAGCCGGCCTAAGCGGTTGCGCATTGCCTGGCTGCCGGATGGGAAGCGGCTGCGATTGCAAGATGGGCCGGTCGACCTTGTGATCCAGGGATTTGGCCGGCCTGGGGATATTGGGCGGGCATATGATGCGGCGATTGCGCGTACACGCGGATTGCTCGACGAGCTTTACAGCGAGCTGGAATTTCTCTGCCTGCCAGCGCCGCAAAGCCTCGAAGGCCGGGTAGCGCAGCGAATGAACGCCGCCGTGGTGCCGTTTTGCGCGCATAATGTCATCACCCCGATGGCGGCAATTGCCGGGGCTGTTGCCGACGATGTGCTTGCCGCGATGCGCGAGGCAGCGCCGATGGAGCGGGTTTTTGTCAATAACGGAGGGGATATCGCGCTGTGCCTCGCGCCGGGACAGACCTTTACCGTAAGCGGAGGAGAGCTGGCGCATTGGCCGATGCTGCTGGGCACGGTCCATATCAGAGCCGATAGCGAGACGCGCGGGATTGCCACATCCGGTTGGACGGGGGACAGGTTTTCGCGCGGCATTGCCGATGAGGTTACCGTCACAGCGGCCAATGCGGCCATTGCTGATGCTGCGGCGACGATTATTGCCAACGCCGTGGACCTGCCTGGCCATCCGGCGATTCAGCGCGTCCCCGCCAGCGCGCTCAGAGCCGAAGACGAGGGCGGCGAGTGGATGGTGACGGCGCAGGTCGGTCCATTGAGTGCTGCCGAGCAGCTTCTGGCGCTGGAAGCTGGGGCGCAGGTCGCGCGCACGCTCTGTCAGGACGGGCTGATCTGCGGGGCGGCGTTGCGCGTCAAAGGCGAGGTTGCCGTGGTACATGCGGACCAGGACAGGGCGGAGCATTTTCTGGTCTGAAGAATCAAGGGGATCAAAGCGGGGCGAGGATTTCAAACCGGGCTGGGCGCTACATATAATTCCAACCACATGCGCCAGGACGCCATTTCTTTGTACTTATAGAAAGGAAGCCGGATAGAGAGATGAGCGATATTCCTTATGTGCTCGAGGACCAGTTTGGTTTTGTGCTGCGTCAACTTGTTCAGCGTTATGCCGTGCATTTTGCAGCACTGGTGCCGGGCGCGCTGACGCCGCCGCAATTTGCCGCCATTGTTGTGTTGCGCCAGAGCGGGCCGAGTTCGCAGAACGAACTAGGGCGCAGGATCGCCACCGATGGGGCGACGATCAAGGGTATTGTCGATCGGCTGACCCGGCGCGGCATTACCCGCACGGCGCCCGATATGCAGGACCGGCGGATGCTTGTCGTCTCGCTCACCCCAGAAGGCGAGGCGCTGGCGGATGCGGGGATGGCGGCGGGCCCCGCAGTGACGGAGGCGGCGCTGGGGACGCTGTCCGAGGCGGAACGCGCGCAGGTGATCGCGCTGTTGAAGCGGCTGCTTTAAGCCGGAGCCAGCGCGCGGGTTGAGCCGCGGACAACGCAGCGCCCGCCCAGGACGACCTTGCGCACCGGAGCGTCCGGGGCTTCCAGCCGGGCCAGGAGGAGTTGCATCGCGGTGCGGCCGATATTGGCGATGGGCTGCTCGATCACGGTCAGGCCGGGGCCGGTCAGCTCGGTCCAGGTCTCGTTGTCGAATCCGGCCACGGCCATGTCCTCGGGGGTTTGCTTGTCCGCCGCGCGCATGGCGCGGATGACGCCCATCAGCAGCAGGCTGTTGCTCGCGATCACCGCCTGCGGCGCGGTGCCGGTTGCAAACCAGCCTTGGATGATCGCCTCGGCGGCGCTGACGGTGGGAGGGATGAAATGGGTCTCAGGCGTCAGGCCGAAGCGCCGTATCGCGGTGAGGTAGCCATCATAACGCTCGACACCGGTGGTGCTCGCATTGCCGAACAGGCCGACGATGCGCCGGTAGCCTTGGGTGTAGAGGTGTTCCACCAGCATCACCCCGGCGGTGAAATTGTCCAGCACGACGGCGTCCTGGCTGCCGGAGAGGCCGGCGCGGTCGATCAGCACGATCGGGAAATTTTGTTGTTGGGTGGAGAGTTTCTCAACCGAGGCGCGAGTCGGCGCGAAGATGACGCCGGTGACGCGCTCTTCCTCCATCAGTTGCAGATACATCGCCTCTTTCTGCGGGTTCTCGTCCGTGTTGCAGAGGATCACGCGCAGGCCCGCTTTATAGGCCGCGTCCTCGACCGCGAGGGCGACCGCGGTGAAAAACGGGTTGGAGATATCCGCGAGAATCAGGCCGATTGTCTGCGAATGTCGCGAGCGCAGGCGGCGCGCGGAGAGGTTCGGGCGGTAGCCGGTGTCCTTTACCGCCGCCTCGACCTGGGCGCGCAACGCAGCGCTTACCTTCCCGCCGCCAAGCGCGCGCGAGACCGTGGCCGGGGAAACACCCGCCGCGCGCGCCACATCCTTAATGCCGACAACCATGTATTTTCGTCCCGGTTTAAGAAAACGTTCTCGGAGAACTCAACATAAAAATACATTATATTGCAAGTTGTTCTCAACAAACGATGAAATTATTCAGAGCGATGCAGGATAGTTCTTGACAAATACGTTTGAAATCGTTTTCATGCAAGGGAGGTTACAACGCTAAGCGCCTAGAATTTTGGGGAACGTCCAGTGTCAAGCACATCGCATGAGGCCCTGTTGGGCCGGGAACTTGTCCGTCTTGAGGCCGCGCCTGCCAGTAAGGAGGCTGCGATACGCGAAGCCTGCCAATTGTTGGTTGCCGCGGGGTGTGTGGAGCCGGGGTTTGCGGAGAGCATGATCAGGCGCGAGGCGGTGGCCAATACATTTCTTGGGCACGGCGTCGCTATTCCGCATGGCATGGTCGAGGACAAGGGGCTGGTGCGGCGCGATGGCATCGCCATCCTGCAGGTGCCCGGCGGGCTGGAGTGGAATCCCGGGCAGCAGGCGCGGATGGTCGTCGCCATCGCCGCACGCAGCGACAGCCATATCACGATTTTGCGCCGCCTGACGCGGTTGATCCAGGATGAGGCGCGGCTCGACGCGTTGTTTACAACGCGCGACGTCGCCGAGATCGTCACGGCGCTGGCGGGCGAGACGCCGGTGGCGGCCGCAGCGCCTGTCGCGGATTTGGCGGTCGCGTTTGACTGGGTGGTGAATTATCCCGCCGGACTGCATGCGCGCCCGGCTTCCCTCTGGGTCGAAGCAGCGCGGGCGACGGGGCTGCACGTGCAGGTGCGCCACGGCCATGAGGTTGGCGATGCGCGCAGTCTGGTGGCGCTGTTGCAACTGGGGTTGCGCACGGGCGATGCGGTGCGGATTTCGACCGAAGGCGAGGGCGCGCCCGCAGCGCTGATGCGCTTCAAGGCCGCGATTGTCGGCTTGACGGCGCAGGAGGTGGCGGATGCCGCCAGGGCGGCGGCGAAGGTGGTTGCGCCCGTGCGCGGCTGGGCGCCGCCGGGGCAGCCGGTCGTCATTGAGGGGATTGCCGCCAGCCCTGGGCTTGCCATCGGGCCGGTGCATGTGCTCGCGGCGCAGGAGGTGGTTATTCCCGATCTGCCAGTCTCGCTCACCGAGGGCGGGAATATGTTGCAGGACGCGCTCAGCACCACGCGGTTGCAGATGGTAGCGCTGGTGGACGATACGACGCGCCGCCTGGGCGCTGCCGATGCCGCGATTTTCCGGGCGCAGTCCGAGCTGCTCAACGATAGCGATCTGATCACGCTGACCTGCCAGTTGATGGTCGAGGGGCATGGCGTTGCGTGGTCGTGGAATGAGGCGATCGAGCGGATCGCGGCCAAGCTCTCGGCGCTGGGCAATCCGGTGCTGGCCGGGCGGGCGGCGGATTTGCGCGATGTCGGGCGGCGGGTGCTCTCGAAGCTCGATCCGTCGATCTCGTTTGGGTCGCTGGAGAATTTGCCGCAGGGGCCGTGCATTCTGGTCGCCGCTGATCTCTCGCCCTCCGATACGGCCGGGCTGGATATGGGGCGTATCGCCGGGCTAGCGATGGCGCAGGGCGGGCCGTCCTCGCATACCGCGATCCTGGCGCGCACCCTCGGACTGCCAGCGATTGTCGCGGGCGGCAAGGGGCTGATGGAGGTCAAATCCGGGACGCTCGCGATTGTCGATGGGCAGAGCGGGCGGGTTTATCTCTCGCCGTCGGAAGCGGATATTGCCTCGGCGATGGCGTGGCGCGAGACGCTCGCGGCCAAGCAGGCGCGCGAGGCGCAAAAGCGTGGCGAGCCCGCGATCACCACCGATGGCAAGCGCATTGAGATCGGCGCGAATGTGAACCGGCCCGACCAGGTGCCGCTGGCGCTGGCCGAGGGGGCGGAGGGGGTCGGGCTGATGCGGACCGAGTTCCTCTTCCTCGAAGCCGGACGGACGCCGAGCGAGGAGGAGCAGTTAGCCATCTATCGCGGCATGATCGAGGCGCTGAACGGGCGGCCGCTGATTATCCGGACGCTGGATATTGGCGGGGACAAGCAGGTGGCGCATCTCGATCTGCCGCATGAGGAAAATCCGTTCCTGGGCGTACGCGGGGCGCGGTTGCTACTGCGCAGGCCAGATTTGCTGCGCCCGCAGCTGAGCGCGATTTACCGGGCGGCGGCGCTGGGGGGCGAGGTTTCGATCATGTTCCCGATGGTCACCTCGGTTGGCGAGATTATCCGCCTGCGCGAGATTTGCGAGGAAATACGCGACGCGCTGAATGCGCCCAAACTGCCCGTCGGGATTATGATCGAGGTGCCAGCTGCGGCGATTCAGGCCGATAGCTTGGCCGCGCATTGCGATTTTTTCTCCATCGGCACGAATGATCTGACGCAATATGCGCTGGCCATCGACCGGCAAAATCCTGAACTCGCGGCGGAGGCGGATAGTTTGCACCCGGCGGTGCTGCGCTTGATTGCACAAACCGTGGCGGGGGCTGCCAAGCATGGCGGCTGGGTTGGCGTGTGCGGCGGGATTGCGGGCGACCCGTTTGGCGCGATGTTGCTGGCGGGGCTTGGGGTTAACGAACTCTCGATGACGCCGCGCGATGTTCCGGCGGTCAAGGCGCGGCTACGGGCGGCGGAGTTCGCCAATTTGCAGGCGCTGGCGGCCAGGGCGCTGGCGGCGGATACCTCGGCGCAGGTGCGCGATCTGGATGAAGGCGACGTTTGATGCGGCGCTTTGTCACCGTGACGCTCAATCCGGCGATTGATGAGACCGTGATGCTGGAGCATCTGCACCCCGGAAAAGTGCACCGCGCCAGCGCGGTTACGTTTTATGCAGGCGGCAAGGGCGTCAATGTCGCGGGTTGTCTTGCCGATTGGGGCGCTGAGGTGGTCGCGAGCGGGATTCTCGGGCGTGGCAATGCGCCGGTGTTCGAGGCGTTCTTCGCCGCGAAGGGGATCGAAGACCGCTTCATGCGCGTTGCGGGCGAGACGCGGACCAATATCAAGCTAAGCCATGATGGCGATACGACCGATATCAACCTGCCGGGGCTGTTGATTTCAGCTGAGGAGGCCGAGCGGATTTTTGAGATCGTCTTGGTGTTGGGGGGTAAGGATACGCTGGTGCTGCTCGGGGGCAGTCTGCCCGAGGGGATCGAGAGCGGGTTTTATGCGCGGATGATTGCGCCCTTGCGCGCGCAAGGGGCGCGTGTTGTGCTCGACACCAGCGGCGCGGCGCTGAGCCGGGTGCTGGAAGGAGATGCTCTGCCGTTCTGCATCAAACCGAATCGTGCTGAGCTGGAGGCGTATGTTGGCCATGCGCTGGACGATGATGCGGCGTTGATTGCTGTCGCGCGCGGGTTGATTGCGCGCGGGCTTGAACTTGTCGTGGTTTCGCTGGGAGCGCTGGGGGCGCTGTTTGTTACCGCAGAGGCCAGCTTGCGGGCCGCACTGCCGCCGCTGCGCGTGGCGAGCACGGTGGGCGCTGGAGATGCCATGGTTGCGGGGATTCTCGCGGCTTTGGATGGAGGGGCTGAGCTTGAGGGGATTGCCCGCCTCGCCACCGCGTTTGCTGCGGGAAAGTTGCAGCAGGGCGGGGCAAATTTGCCGGAAAGACGGATCGTCGAAGCACTTTATAAAGATGTAGAAATTAGAAACTAAGGGAGTAGAAAACACCATGAGCGATATTATCGCGTCGGTTGTGACCGGCGGCGTTACCGTCAACGGCGTTCTTGCGGCGGAGGCGTTGCGCAAGGCGGCGAAAACGATGGGCAAGAGTATTGAGGTTGAAGTGCGTACCGACGAGGGTGTGCTCAACCGGCTGAGCGAGGGCAAGCTGGCGGGGGCGGAGTTGGCGCTGTTGATCGGCGATGTCGAAGAAAGTGACGCACGGTTTTCGGAGCTACCGGTGATCCGTGCGAGCATCGCCGAGGTTCTGGCCGATGCCAAGGCCGTGCTCACAGGCACCAAGCCAGCGGCGGTTGAGGTGACGAGCAAGAAGATTGTCGCCATTACCTCGTGCCCGACCGGTATTGCGCATACGTTCATGGCGGCCGAAGGGTTGCAGCAGGCGGCATCGGCTTTGGGATATGAGATCCGCGTTGAGACGCAAGGTTCCGTCGGCGCGCAGACGCCGCTGACGGCGGAAGAAATCGCGGCGGCGGATCTCGTGCTGATCGCGGCGGATAAGCAGGTTGATCTTTCGCGCTTTGGCGGGAAGATGGTGTTTCAATCGGGCACCAAGCCTGCGATCAACGATGGAAAGAGCCTGATTGCGCGCGCGTTCAAGGAAGCTGTCGCGCAGGGCGGGTCGGCGAAATCCGCCCCGTTCAGCCGCAGCGCGCAGAGGACCGGACCGTATAAACATCTGATGACCGGCGTGTCTTATATGATTCCGTTCGTCACCGCGGGCGGGTTGTTGATCGCGCTCGCGTTCGCGTTCGGCGGGATTTATGCGACCGATCCGTCGCACGCCAATACGTTTGCCGGATCGTTGTTTGAGATTGGCGCGAAATCCGCGTTTACGCTGTTCGTGCCGATTCTGGGCGGTTTTATCGCCTATTCGATTGCAGACCGCCCTGGCCTCGCACCGGGGATGATCGGCGGGTTGCTCTCGTCGCTGCTTGGCGCGGGCTTTCTCGGCGCCATCGTCGCCGGGTTTATCGCAGGCTACACCACGCTTTATCTGAACAAGTCGATCAAGCTGCCGCGCAGCATGGAAGGACTGAAGCCGGTTCTTATCCTGCCGCTGCTGGGGGCAACGATTACCGGATTGCTGATGGTTTATGTCGTCGGCACGCCGATTGCCGAAGTGCTAAGCTTTCTTACTAATTTTCTTAAATCTATGCAGGGCTCGTCGGCTATTCTGCTGGGGCTGCTGCTGGGCGGGATGATGGCCTTCGACATGGGCGGGCCGGTTAACAAGGCGGCTTATACCTTTGCCGTTGGCTTGCTCTCGGCCCAGGTTTATACGCCGATGGCCGCCGTCATGGCCGCGGGTATGACCCCGCCGCTGGCGATTGCGCTGGCGACACAGCTCTTCCCAAGCCGCTTCACCTATGAAGAGCGCGAAGCCAGCATTTCCACCGGGGCGCTAGGGTTTTCCTTCATCACCGAAGGCGCTATTCCCTTCGCGGCGCGCGATCCGTTCCGCGTCATTCCTTGCACCGTCGTGGGCTCGGCGATTGCCGGGGCGATTTCGATGGCGTCAGGCGTGGAACTGAAGGTTCCGCATGGTGGGATTTTTGTCCTGCCGATCCCCGATGCGGTCACGCACTTGGGCTTCTACGTGATCGCCCTCGCGGCGGGTACGGCTGTGACCGCGCTGATGCTCGGTCTCATCAAGCAGAAAGTCGTCGAACAGGTCGCTTAATACAGGCGCGTTAGCCAACGACGTAACGTCTGAAGTGGTACTTCTCCTTCCCGCTGTTGCTGCGTTCGCGCTGCGCAGGATGGAGCGGATGTGGACGGCCCCGGCGTCTTACCCGACGCTGGGGCGGCCCTTAGGATGGCGGCGCGCCCGGTGAATATTGCGAATGCGGTTGTGGTTCGCGTAAAATTCACTGTTGATTTTGCAGATCTGGATGGTTTTGCCGCTCCGAACCGCAGCGCTTGAGGGCTTGGGGTTGCATCTACTCACCGGTCGTCCCAACCTCTAAACACGAGGCGAGGAGGTTTATTTGCTAACAATCTCCTCGGCTCTATTTTTATTTTTCGGGATCTTTTCATGACCAGTCGCATTATACCTGTTGTTCCGTTTGTTTTGGTTGTTTTTGGTGCGACGGGTGATTTGGCACGGCGCAAGCTTTTGCCTGCGATGTTTCATCGGGATGTGGCGGGTCAGCTGCCTGATGAGGCGACGATATTTGGTGTTGCGCGGGGCCGGCTGACGGCGGAGGCTTATCTGGATCAGGCGCGGCGTGCGATTGTTGAGCATGTGCCTGAGGGCGAGCGCAGTGTGGCGGATGTTGAGCGGTTTATGGCCCGGCTGCGCTATGTTACGGTGGACGCCGAGAGCGATGAGGGCTGGGACGCGCTGGCGGCGGCGTTGGCGCCGTATGCGGCGCGGGTCAATGTGTTTTACCTCGCCACTGGCCCGGCGCTGTTCGGGCCGATCTGCGAGCGGCTGGGGCGTTTTGGCCTGGCGCATGAGAATGCCCGCGTCGTGGTGGAGAAGCCGATCGGCAAGGATCTGGCCTCCGCGCGGTTGGTCAACGATGCCGTGGGCAAGGTGTTCCCCGAGGAGCGGATTTACCGGATCGACCATTATCTCGGCAAGGAGGCGGTGCAGAATCTGATGGCGCTGCGTTTTGCCAACGGGCTGTTCGAGCCGCTTTGGAATGCTGCGCATATCGACCATGTGCAGATCACGGTGGCCGAGAGCCTGGGGGTCGAAGGGCGCGCCGGGTATTACGACACCGCGGGCGCGCTGCGCGACATGGTGCAGAACCATATCCTGCAACTGCTCTGCCTGGTGGCGATGGAGCCGCCGGCGCGGTTGCAGGCGGATGCCGTGCGCGATGAGAAGCTCAAGGTGCTGCGCGCGCTCAAGCCGATCTCCGATGCGCTCTCCAAGCACAATGTGGTGCGCGGACAGTACCGCGCCGGGGCGTCCTTGGGTGGGCCGGTGCCGGGGTATCTCGACGAGCTTGGGGCGGAGAGCAGCCCGACCGAGACGTTTGTCGCACTCAAGGCGGAGGTGCTGAACTGGCGCTGGGCCGGTGTGCCGTTTTACCTGCGCACCGGCAAGCGCCTCGCCGAGCGGGTCTCGGATATTGTGATCACCTTCCGCCCGGTGCCCCATTCGGTGTTCGGCGCGTCGGCCGGGCCGATCGAACCGAACAAGCTGGTGATCCGCCTGCAGCCCGACGAGGGGGTCAAGCTCTGGCTGATGACCAAGGATCCCGGCCCGGGCGGGATGCGGCTGCGCTCGGTGCCGCTGGATATGAGCTTTGCCCATGCCTTTCAGGTGCGCAACCCGGATGCGTATGAGCGGCTTGTGCTCGATGTCGTACGCGGCAACCAGACGCTGTTTATGCGGCGCGACGAGGTGGAGGCGGCGTGGGCCTGGATCGAGCCGCTGCTGGAAGCCTGGAGCGAGGCGGCGGAACTGCCCAAGCCGTACACGGCGGGGACCTGGGGGCCATCGGCGGCGGTGGCGCTGATCGAGCGCGATGGCCGGACCTGGCTGGATGGCGGGGCGTGATCCGGGAATTTCCCACGGCGGAGGAACTGGCCGGCGCGCTGGCGCGCGAGGTGGCGGCGGCGCTGGCGGCGCGGCTGACGCGGGGTGGCGCGGCGGCGCTGGCAGTCTCGGGCGGGAGCACGCCGCTGCGGTTTTTCCGCGCCCTGGCGGCCCAAGTGCTGGACTGGGACAAGGTGACAGTGACGCTGGTGGATGACCGCTGGGTGGGCGAGGACTCGCCGCGCTCCAACGCCGCGCTGGTGCGCGCGCATCTGTTGCAAGGGCGCGCGGCGGCGGCGCGGTTTGTGCCGCTGATGAATGATGCGCCCACGCCCGAGGCCGGACGCGCGGCAACCGAGGCGGCGTTGCGCAAGCTTCCGCCGCTGGCGGCGGTGGTGCTGGGCATGGGCGCGGATGGGCATACGGCGTCGTTCTTTCCGGGCGGCGACCGGCTGGCCCAGGCGCTGGCCCCAGCGCAGGGGGAATGGGTCGAGACGATGCGCGCGCCGGGCGCGCTCGAGCCGCGCATCACGCTGACCTTGCCGCCCCTCCTGGCGGCGGGGTTCGTCGCGCTCCATATCGAGGGGGCGGCCAAGCGCGCCGTCCTGGAGGAGGCGCTGCGGCCCGGCCCGATGGTCGATCTTCCGGTGCGCGCCGTGTTGGCCCGCGCGCCGCAACCTGTTGTTTTTTGGAGTCCTTAGATCATGGTTCTAGCCCGTATTCAGGACGTTACCGCCCGCATCATCGAACGCAGCAAGCCTACGCGCGAGCATTATCTCGCCCGCATCGCCGCCGCCGCGAGCCATACGCCGCGCCGCGCCGCACTCGGCTGCGCCAATCAGGCGCATGGCTTCGCCGCCTGCGCGCCGGGCGACAAGGCCATGCTGCGCACCGGCGCCGGGGCCAGCCTTGGCATCGTCACCGCGTATAACGACATGCTCTCGGCGCATCAGCCCTATGAGCGCTTTCCCGCGCTGATCCGCGAGGCGGCGCGCGCGGCGGGCGGCGTGGCGATGGTCGCGGGCGGGGTGCCCGCGATGTGCGACGGAATTACCCAGGGCGAGGCGGGGATGGAGCTGTCGCTGTTCTCGCGTGATATCATCGCGCTCTCGACCGCGGTGGCGCTCTCGCACCAGACCTTCGACGCCGCCGTGTTTCTGGGGATTTGCGACAAGATCGTACCGGGGCTGGTGATCGGCGCGCTCAGCTTCGGGCATCTGCCGGCGGTGTTCATCCCGGCCGGACCGATGACCTCGGGGCTCTCCAACGGTGAGAAGAACCGGGTGCGCCAGCTCTACGCCGAGGGCAAGGTGGACCGCGCGGCGCTGCTCGAGGCGGAGGCGCAATCCTACCACGGGCCGGGGACCTGCACCTTCTACGGCACGGCCAATACCAACCAGATGATGATGGAGATCATGGGGCTGCACCTGCCGGGAGCGGCGTTCATCAACCCCAACACGCCGCTGCGCGATGCACTGACACAGGAGGCGGCGCGGCGGGCGCTGGCGCTGACCGCGCTGGGCAACGACTATACGCCGCTCGGCGTGATGCTGGACGAGCGCGTGTTCGTGAACGCGGTGGTGGCGCTGCACGCGACCGGGGGTTCGACCAACCACACGCTGCACCTCGTGGCGATGGCGGCGGCGGCGGGGATTGCGCTGGACTGGCACGATTTTGCCGAGTTGGCCGAGGTTACGCCGCTGCTGGCGCGGGTCTATCCCAACGGCGCGGCGGATGTGAATTTTTTCCATGCGGCGGGGGGGACGGGGTTTGTCATCGCCGAGCTGCTGGGCGCCGGGCTGCTGCACGAGGAGGTGCGCACCGTGGCCGGGGTGGGCTTGGGCGCCTACGCGGCCGAGCCGAAGCTCGCAGGTGGCCAGGTGGTGTGGTCCCCAGCGCCCGCAGTGAGCGGGGACGAGGGCGTACTGCGCGGGACCAAGAACCCGTTCCAAGCGACTGGGGGGCTGCGGTTGCTCGAGGGCGTGCTCGGCCGCGCCGTGATCAAGACCTCCGCCGTGGCGGCGGAGCGCCACATCATCGAGGCGCCGGCGCGGGTGTTCCATGCGCAGGAGGCGGTGCAGGCGGCGTTCAAGGCGGGGGAGCTGAACCGCGATGTCGTCGTCGTCGTGCGCTTCCAGGGGCCGAAGGCGAACGGGATGCCCGAATTGCACAAGCTGATGCCGCCGCTGGGCGTGCTGCAGGACAAGGGCTTCAAGGTCGCGCTGGTGACAGACGGGCGGCTCTCGGGGGCCTCGGGCAAGGTGCCCGCGGCGATCCATGTGACGCCCGAGGCGGTCGATGGCGGGGCCATCGCGCGGATCCAGGATGGCGATATCGTCCGGGTCGACGCGGTGGCCGGGACGCTGGACGTCCTGGTGGCGCCGCAGGTCTGGGCGGCGCGCCCGCTCGCGACGGCGGATCTTACCGCGTCGCACGAGGGGGTTGGGCGCGAGTTGTTTACAGTGTTCCGCCAGGCGGTGAGCCGGGCGGATGCGGGGGCGAGTATTTTTTCCAAAGTGGAGGCATGATGTTTCAGGACGGGTTGGCGGAAATCCTTGCCGCGGCGCCGGTGATTCCGGTGGTGATGATAGACGATCTGGCGCAGGCAGTGCCACTGGCGCGCGCGCTGGTGGCGGGGGGCCTGCCGGTGATCGAGGTCACGCTGCGCACGGCGGCGGGGCTGGAGGCGATCCGCGCCATCGCCGCCGAGGTCGAGGGCGCGCTGGTCGGGGTCGGCACGGTGCTGGAGCCCGCGCAGTACACGGCCGCGGCCAAGGCGGGGGCGCGCTTCGCGGTCTCGCCAGGGGCAACGCCCCGGCTACTCAACGCCGCCGCCGAATGCGGCATCGCGCCGCTGCCCGGCATCGCAACAGCCTCCGAGGCGATGGCGCTAATCGAGCGGGGCTATAAATACGCCAAATTCTTCCCCGCTGAAGCCGCCGGTGGGGCGGCATTCCTGGCAAGTATCGCCTCGCCGCTGCCGCAACTCAAATTCTGCCCAACAGGAGGGATCACCCAGGAGAGCGCCCAACGCTATCTCAAACTCCCAAACGTCGTCTGCGTCGGCGGCTCATGGATGGTCGGCCGCGCCCTAATCTCCGCCGGAGACTGGAACACAATCACCACCCTCGCCACACACGCAGCAGAATTGCGGGA
>DAOMCN010000014.1:0-16405 GCA_035427885.1 Acidocella sp.
GTAGGATAATCCAGGGGCTTTGCCCCTGGACCCCACTTGGGCCGGCGAGCCCCAGGCCCGGGAGAATATTACGTGGTTAGCTGGGCGGCTAAATCTTGCAAGTCCTGGGCGACAACATCCCAATTTTCGGTTGGTGCCAAATCGGTTGTTTGTTCCGGTCCATGCTCCATCGCACGATGAATGAACGCGGTACGAAATCCGCAGCGCCGCGCCGCCGAAAGATCGCTGTTATGTGCAGCGACAAGACAAATCCCCTCAGGATCAAGCATCAACATTTCAGCGGTTCGCAGATAGGATTCCGGGGTCGGTTTGTAAGCCCGCGCAACCTCGGCGCCAAGGATGGCATCCCACGGCAGTCCCGCACGCTTCGCCATATCCAGGAGCAGTCGGATATTGCCGTTGGAGAGCGGCGCAATCATAAATCGCTTCTTGAGCCGCTCAAGTCCAAGGACCGAATCCGGCCAAGGATCAAGGCGGTGCCAGGCAAGATTAAGCGCGTCCAATTCGGCGCTTGGTATTTTTTCGGCGTTATCGATGCCAAATTGCGGAAGAATTTTGACCAGGCTTTCGCGATGCAAAACATCCAGCCGCGTAAAATCCCGCCGCCCTGATCTGACCTCCTCCATAGCCGGTGAATACTGCCTGCGCCATGCGTCGGCGAAGGCCTCAGGATCGGCGCCGGGCGCATACCGCGCCAAAAACCCGGCCGCATCTCGCGCAACCCCGCTGCGCCAATCGACGATGGTGCCAAAAACATCAAAGACCAGCGCCTGAACATTGCTGAAGCTCTGGATCATAGCGCCCTCTCCCCTACTCCGCCGCCGCCGCAAGCGCATTGGCCGAGACCGTCGCCACCGCAATCGGCGGCGGGATCACCACCGCCTCGCCCTCGATGACCACCTTGCCTTTTACCCGGCACATGGTGCGCATGGTCGCCCGCTTCTTCTCATGGTCGAGTGACGCGACGGACACCGTCGCCGTAATCGTGTCGCCAATGCGCACGGGCGCGCGAAAGCGCATGGATTGCGAGATATAAATCGTCCCCAGCCCCGGCAGCGAGGTGCCCAGCACGGCCGAGATTAGACTGGCGCACAGCATGCCATGCGCGACCCGTCCCTTAAACAGCGTCTCCTCGGCCAATTCCTCGTTGAGGTGGATTGGATTGGTATCCATCGAGACTGCGGAGAACATCAAGATATCCGCCTCGGTAATGGTCTTGCCCAGGCTGGCGCTCTGACCGACGGAAAGTTTATCGAAAGTGATGCAAGAAGGCATAAACAACTCCCAAAAAATCGCCGGGCGAACCGCGGCCCGCCCAGACTATTGCAAAACGCGCCGCTCGGCTATGATCGCGGCCTTTGCACCCCGCCGCCGGACGCGCTACGCAGCAAACCATGATCCCCTTTGTTAAAATGCACGGCGCGGGCAACGACTTCGTCGTTCTCGACGCCCGCGAAGTCCCCCTGCCCCTGCCCGCCGCCGCCGTGCGCCAGATCGCCGACCGCCGCTTAGGCGTTGGCTGCGACCAACTCATCATCTTGGAACCGGGCGACGCACAGGCGGACCTGTTCATGCGCATCCTCAACGCTGATGGCACTGAATCAGGCGCCTGCGGCAATGCCACGCGCTGTGTCGCCGCCCTCATCGCCGAGGAAACCGGGGCGCGGGCGCTCAAGATCCGCACCATCTCCGGCCTGCTCGGCGCGGAAATTCTTGGGCCAGGGCTGGTCGAGGTGGATATGGGCGAACCGCGACTCGGCTGGGCGGAAATCCCCCTCAACGCCCCCGCCGACACGCTGCACCTGACTCTGGCGATGGGCCCGGTCTCAGACCCCGCCGCCTGCTCGATGGGCAACCCCCACGCCACCTTCTTCGTGGAGGATCTACAAATCCCGATCGAGAGCATCGGCCCCATCCTGGAGAAAAACCGCCTCTTTCCAGAGCGCGCCAATATCGGCTTCGCGTTGGTCGAATCGCGCTCGCGCATCCGCCTGCGTGTCTGGGAGCGCGGCGCCGGGCTGACGCTGGCCTGCGGCACCGGCGCCTGCGCCGCCCTGGTCAACGCCGTCCGCCGGGGGCTGGCCGAACGCCGCGCCACCATCGTCATGGACGGCGGCGAACTCCTCATCACCTGGGCGCAAAACAACCACGTCCTGATGCGCGGCCCGGCGGAAACCGCCTTCAGCGGCCTGCTGCCGGAGTTTGTCTGATGGCTGTCTCCGCCTTCTTCTCGCGCCTCAAATCCGGCCTCGCCAAGACCGCCGCGAAGCTGAACGAGAACGTCACCGCGGTCTTCACCAAGCGCAAGCTGGACGACGCCGCCCTGGAAGAGTTGGAAGACCAGCTCATCGCCGCCGACCTCGGCCCCGCCGTTGCCGCCCGGATCATCAAGAATTTCCGCGCGACACGTTTTGGCAAGGAAGTCACCGGCGAGGAAATCCGCGAGACGCTGGCCGCCGAAATCGCACAAATCCTGCGCCCCGTGGCCCAGCCGCTCACCCTGGACGCCCGCAAAAAGCCCTTCGTCATCCTCATGACCGGCGTCAACGGTGCTGGCAAAACAACGACCATCGGCAAACTCGCCGCCCGCTACCGCGACGCCGGATTAACCCCGATGCTCGCCGCCGGAGACACCTTCCGCGCCGCCGCTGTCGAACAACTCCAGGTCTGGGGTCAACGCACCGGCGCACAAGTCATCACCGCGCCGCCCAACTCGGACGCCGCCTCCCTCGCCCACGACGCCCTCGCTCGCGCCCAAAAAGCCCAGGCCGACGTCCTCCTGATCGACACCGCCGGGCGCCTGCACAATAAAACCGCGCTAATGGAAGAACTCCGCAAAATCATCCGTGTCCTGCGCAAACTCGACCCCACGGCCCCGCACGCAACCCTCCTCACCCTCGACGCAACCACCGGCCAGAACGCCATCACCCAGGTCGGGATTTTCAAGGACATGGTTGACCTGACCGGCCTCATCGTCACCAAGCTGGACGGCTCGGCGCGGGGCGGCATCGTCGTCGCCCTCGCCGAAAAATTTTCCCTCCCCATCCACGCCGTCGGAACCGGCGAACAAGCAGCCGACCTGCGCGAATTTGACCCCACCGAATTCACCCAAGCCCTGGTTGGAGAATAAACCCTCGGGTGCGAAAATCGGTTAATCGTCTGAGGTTGACGCGCTTGGGTCAACCTCAGCGCGTTAAAGTTTAGCCGTTAGCGGAGACCAGAGGCAGCGCCCCTGGCCTTTCCTTATAAAACCTTCCCTCTTAAAACTCGTCCCAATCCTCCTCCCCGGCGCTGGCGAGGGCCGAGCTTGGCTTGGCGACGGGAGGCTTGGCAACGGGAGGCTTGGCGACGGGCTTGGAGACCAGCCTGGACGCGGGCCTGGCTTTGACGGCTGTAGGGCGTGGTGCCGGATTTGTAGCGCCGATCCGGAATCGGTTGACGAGTTGGCCGAGTGTTTCCGCTTCGGTGGCGAGGCTATGGCTGGCCGCGGTGGATTCTTCGACCATAGCGGCATTTTTCTGGGTGACATTATCCATTTGGTTGACGGCGCTGTTAACCTCGTTGAGGCCGCTGGCCTGTTCTTGTGCCGAGGCGGCGATACTAACAACAAGCGCGCTGATTTTGCTGACCTGCTCAACGATTTTCCCAAGTGCCGTGCCAGTTTCCCCAACGAGTTTGACCCCGGATTCAACCTGCTTGCCGGAGGCCGAGATCAACGCCTTGATTTCCTTGGCCGCGTCGGCGGAGCGCTGCGCCAGCGCGCGCACTTCGGTGGCAACCACCGCGAATCCCCGTCCCGCATCTCCCGCGCGCGCCGCTTCGACCCCGGCATTGAGTGCGAGCAGGTTGGTCTGGAACGCGATCTCGTCGATCACCCCGATGATATTATCGATTTTGCGTGCCGAAGCCTCGATATTTCCCATCGCCGCCACGGTCTCGCGCACGACGTTTCCAGAGTGTTCCGCGTCCTCTCTGGCGTGGCCAATGACCTCGCTCGCCTCTCCGGCGTTTTTCGCGGTATGGCGCACGGTCGCGGTAACCTGATCGAGCGCTGCGGCGGTTTCCTCTAGGCTTGCGGCTTGTTGTTCAGTCCGCAGCGAGAGATCGTCCGAGGCCTGCATCATCTGCCCGGCCTGCCCGCGCACGGTCTGGGTGCTTTCGGTTATGGCCAGCATGGTCTTCTGCAGATTTTCCATCGCGGCGTTGAAATCGCCGCGCAGCTTCTCGTATGCGGAGGCGAAGGGCGTATTCAACCGGAACAGCAGATCCCCGTCCGAGAGCCGCTCCAGCCCTCCGGCGACGGCGCTGACAACCTCTCGCTGCTGCGCCTCCGTATCTTGGCGCAGCGCCTCATTGGCCTTGCGCTCCTCCTCGGCGGCGGCGCGCGCGGCGAGCGCCTCGCGTTCCAGCCGGACCTTCTCGACCGCGTTATTCTTGAACACCTCGACCGCGCGCGCCATGTCGCCCAGCTCGTCGCCGCGCTCCATCCCTGGGATATCGGTATTTAGCTCTCCCGCCGCCAGTTGGCGCATGGTGCCGGCCAACCCGCCCAGTGTCCGCGAGATTGCGCGCCGCATGACAAAGACAATGAACATGAAGGCGAGTATCAAAGGTGTATAGATGACCGCCAGCCAGATAGAATTGTTGATCAGCTCGTGCTGGATATCATCGATATAGACCCCCGTGCCGATCGCCCATTGCCATTGCGGCACGGCCAGCATGAGCGCGATTTTCGGAAAAGGCTTCCCACCGGGCACCTTGGGATATTCATAATGGTTGAACTGCGGGTGTCCGGACATGGCGGAATCGATCATCGGTCTCGTGATCAACCGCCCCGTCGGGTCTCGGCTATTCATCGCATTGGTGCCGATCAGCGCCTTGTTTGGATGGACGACATACGTTCCTTGGTAGTCCTGCACGAACATATAGCCGTTGCCATTATAGCGGATCGCCGAAACCGCCGCCGCCGCCGCCGCCTGCGCCTGCGCGGTGGTCATCGCCCCGCTCTGCGCCAGCTTCACATAGGATTCGATCACGCTCTGCCCGGTCTGCGCCAACGCGGTGATTTGCGTGTATTTATTGTTCAGCTCGAGGTCATATTTCTGTTTCAGCGTTAGCGCCGTCCCGCTCGCCATCAGCACCACGGCCATGATGAACAGCAGGGTAAACTGCCAGGTAATGGAAATCCGGTTCAGGACGCTTTGCAAATCGGCGAACTCCAGTGTGTTATGGGAGGCTTGAGTCCAGGCCCGTGCCTGCGCCCGAGCGCGGTGAATATCGCCAATCTATCTTCTCAGCTCCTAAGATTTCATGAATCCAGCGTCTGGAATCTCCCGTCCCCGTCCCCATCTCGATGGTCATGGCAGAAAGTTCGGCCGTAGGGGACGTGGATCGCCTCGCCTGGCGCATGGTGGTGCAGACGAGTTCCTGGCTCGTCATTCTGGCCGCCCTGCTCTTTCTGGCGGCGGGGACGTGGCGCTGGCCGCAGGCTTGGTTTTTCTTGGCCGAGGTTGCGTTTGCCTCCTTTGCCCTGGGTTATTGGCTGGCGCGTCATGATCCAGCTCTGCTCGCCTCGCGCCTGTCGATGCCCACGCATCTCGGCCCGCAGCTTTGGGACCGCGTCTTCGTCGTCTGCGCCGGGCTGACCTATCTCGTATGGATGGTGCTGCTGGCCCTGGACGCCGCGCGGTACCGCTGGTCCGCTGTTTCGCCCAGCGTGGAAGCCGTAGGCGCGCTCCTGGTCGCGCTATGCATGGCCCTGGTCTGGCGCATTTTTCGCGTCAACACCTTCGCTGCCCCGCAGCTACGGATCCAGCCCGAGCGCTGCCACCATGTCATCGCCGAAGGCCCGTACGCCAGGGTGCGCCACCCCATGTACGCCGCCGCCCTGCTCTATTTCGCCGGAACCTCATTGCTGCTCGGCTCCTACTGGGGCCTGCTGATCCTCCCCTTCGCGACCTTCGGCTTCGCCCTGCGTGCCGTGGGCGAGGAGCGCATGCTGGCGCGCGACCTCCCCGGTTACACCAGCTACGCCAAACGCGTCCGCTACCGCTTCTGCCCCGGCCTTTGGTAGCGCCGAAAACCGCCCCAAAACACATCGTTATTTTTGCGTAACAACCACCCGTTTTTGCGGTGGGTAACTTTTTTTTATGGCGTTATTTCAGTGTATTAGGTTGTGGATAAGTGGCAATTGTTTCACGTGAAACAATTGCCCTTTTTGCCTATTTAGCCGTTCAGCAGCGCCAGCAGCGCGTCGAGCTGGTCGAGATTGGCGTAATTCAACGAGACCGTCCCGCCCTTACCGTTATAGGCGATACGCACCCGCAGCCCGAGCCGCTCGCTCAGATTCCGCGCCAGGGACTCCGCCTCGCCTTCGACCAGCAGCCCGCGCTCCGGTGGCGGCTTGCGCAGCATCTTGCTGGTAAAGGTGCGGCCCAGATCGTCGATCATCGCCTCTGTCTGGCGCACTGAGAGGTCCTTATCCAGGATGACCTTGGCGCCTTTAACCGGATCGGAATGGTTGAGCAGCGCCCGTGCATGGCCCATCGAGAGGCTGCCGTCGCGCACCATGCCAAGTACCTTATCGGGCAGCTTCAACACCCGCAGCGCGTTGCCGATATGCGCGCGGGATTTGCCGACGGCATCCGCCAGCGTGTCCTGCGTCAGCTTGAACTCGCTAATCAGCCGCTGATACCCCTCCGCTTCTTCGACAGCGTTGAGGTCCTCGCGCTGCAAATTTTCGACCAGCCCGGCAGCCATCGCGTCGGCATCGCTCAAGGCCCGCACCAGCACCGGCACTTCATGCAGGCTGACCCGCTGCGCCGCCCGCCACCGCCGCTCGCCTGCGATGATCTGATACGTGCCGGGATTCTCCGGGTGTGGGCGCACCAGCAACGGCTGCAAAATCCCACGCTGGGAGATCGAGTCCGCCAGCTCCTGCAACGCGGTATCGTCCATCTCCTGGCGCGGCTGGTAAGGGCTCGGCTCCAGCAGGTCCACGGGTAGGTTCTGCACCCCCGGTGCGTTCACCGTGCTCGGCGTCGCCGCCTCGCCCAACAGCGCCGCCAGCCCCCGGCCCAGCCGTTTCGGTTGATCTTTCACGCTCATGCCACCCCCTCGTTCACTTTCGCCCGCCGCAAAAACTCCGCCGCCAGCGCCAGATAGGCCTGCGCCCCGGTAGAGCGGAAATCATAGAGCAAGACCGGCAACCCATGGCTAGGGGCTTCGGTGATGCGAATATTGCGCGGTATCGCGGTATCGAACACCGTCTTGCCAAAATGCCCGCGCACATCGGCGCTGACCTGTTCGGAGAGGTTGTTGCGCTTATCGGTCATGGTGAGAACAATGCCCTCGACCGTCAGTTTCGTATTGAGGCTGCGCTTGACCATATCGATGGTGCGCATCAATTGGGAAATCCCCTCCAGGGCGAAGAACTCGGCCTGTAACGGCACCAGCACCGCATCCGCGGCGACCAGCGCATTCAGCGTGAGCAGCCCCAGCCCCGGCGGGCAATCGATAAAAATGGTATCGACATTTCCCTCGCCCGTCAGCGCCGAACGGAGCAGGAACTCGCGCCCATCGGTCTGCGAAAACTCCATATCCGCCCCGGTCAAATCGGCGACAGCGGCAACAATCCAGAGGTTTTCCACCTCGGTCTTGAGTACGAGATCGCCCAGCTCCGCATCCCCCGCGAGCAGCGCGTAGGAGCCGCCCTTGCGCACGGATTGGCTGATGCCCAGTCCGGTACTGGCGTTGCCTTGTGGGTCGAGGTCGATGAGCAGCACCTTCTCGCCGGAAACGGCGAGCGCTGCGGCGAGGTTGATGGCGGTGGTGGTTTTTCCCACCCCGCCTTTCTGGTTAGCGATGGCGATGATGCGCGGGCGTTTGCTCGGGATGTCCGACATGACGGATATGGCTCACTTTCAGGATGCACGATTGGGCGTCCAGCGGGGATAAAAACCGCTCGACCTCCATGTGCCAGAACGGCTTTGCCTCCGTCAATTCAACTTCCGCCGTTCGGCCCTTTGGAAACAAACAAACCCCGCCTTCCGCCAGATGCGGGCGCGCCAAGCCGAGCAATTTATCCAGCGGTGCGAGCGCGCGCGCCGTAATCAATGCCGCCGCTTCGGGCTTCGCCGCCTCGATGCGCGCATTGATGACTTTGACCGGCGCCCCGGTCGCCCGCGCCGCCTCCATCAAAAATGCTGCCTTGCGCGTATCGGATTCAATCAGCGTGAACGAGATCCCGGTGGCAATCGCTAGCACCAGCCCCGGAAATCCCGCCCCTGACCCCAGATCAATCGCGTGGCTGATCCCATCTGGAATATGCGCGACCAGGCTGAGCGAATCCTGCACATGCCGGTCCCAAAGCTGCGCCAGATCGCCCTTGCTGACGAGGTTGATCTTGCCGGACCACTTCTCGACCAGCCCGGCATAGCGCCGCAGCCGTTCTTCCACAGCACTCACGCCGCCCGCCGTTGCTTCTTCAACGCGCCAAAAATCGCCCCTAACGCCGCAGGCGTCATGCCCTCGATCCGCCCCGCCGCCCCCAGGCTTTGTGGGCGCACGCGCTCCAGCTTCTCGCGCAGCTCGTTGGAAAGCCCGCCCGCTGCCGCATAATCGAAGCCTTCAGGGATCAACACTGCCTCGTCGCGCTCGCGCGCTTTGATCTCCGCACCCTGGCGGCTGAGATACCCGGCATAATGCAGATCGGCGCGCAAAATCTCCGCCCCCCGGCTCACCCCCACCGGCTTGCCCGCATACCCCGCGATCTCAGCCTGCAATGCGGCAAACGCCGTCTCCCGCTCCGCCCCGACACAGCCCCATTCCAGCCCCAACCCGGTCAGCCGAATTTCCGCGTTATCGGCGCGTAGTTGCAGCCGGTATTCCGCGCGCGAGGTGAACATGCGGTACGGCTCGGTCACGCCCTGGGTCACCAGATCATCCACCAGCACGCCAAGATAAGCCTGCGCCCGGCTCACGGTGACCGCCCCGGACCCTCCGGCCCTGCGCGCTGCGTTCAACCCGGCGAGCAACCCCTGCGCTCCGGCTTCCTCATACCCCGTGGTGCCGTTGATCTGCCCGGCGAGATACAGGCCCGTCAGTGCCTTGACCTGCAGGCTATGGTCCAGCGCGCGCGGATCGACGTAATCATACTCGACCGCATAGCCGGGGCGCAGAATTTTGGCGTGTTCCAGCCCTGGAATAGCGTGGATGAACGCCTCCTGCACATCCTGGGGCAGCGAAGTGGAGATGCCGTTGGGGTAGATCGTCTCGTCGTCCAACCCCTCGGGTTCGAGAAAAATCTGGTGGCCGCTCTTATCGGCGAACCGCACCACCTTGTCCTCGATGGACGGGCAATAGCGCGGCCCGCGCCCGGCGATATTCCCGCCATACACGGCCGATTTATGGATGTTTTCGCGGATGATCTCGTGCGTGCGCGCCGTCGTGCTGGTAATCCGGCAGGAAATCTGCGGGTTCGTCACCCGTGCCGTTAGCGCCGAGAAACACCCCGGCGGGTCCTCGCCCTTATCCTCGGCCAGCCCATCCCAATCGATCGAATTCTTGTCGAGCCGCGCCGGTGTCCCGGTTTTCAATCGCCCAAGTGGCAGGTTGAGCCGCAGCAGATCATCCGCCAGGCGCAGCGCAGCGGCATCGCCAATCCGCCCGCCCGGCTGCATCACATTGCCGAAATGCAGCACCCCGCGCAAAAACGTCCCCGCCGTCAGCACCGCCGCCGCGCAGGAAAATACCCGGCCATCTGCCAGCAGCACACCAGACAAATTCCCGGACCCATCGCGCTCCAGCCCGGCGGCTTCGCCTTCCAGGATGGTAAGATTTCCCTGCGCCGCCAGCAGCGCCTGGATCGCATTGCGGTAGAGTTTGCGGTCCGCCTGCGCGCGCGGCCCGCGTACGGCGGGCCCCTTGCCCCGGTTGAGCAGCTTGAAATGGATACAAGCCGCGTCTGCCGCCTTGCCCATCAGCCCGTCCAGCGCGTCGATCTCGCGTACCAGATGGCCTTTGCCAATCCCGCCGATCGCCGGGTTGCAGGACATTTCCCCAAGCCGGTCCGCCCGGTGGGTGACCAGCAGCGTGCTCGCCCCGACCCGCGCGGACGCCGCCGCCGCTTCTACCCCGGCGTGGCCGCCGCCGATCACAATCACATCGTATTTCATCCGCGCCTCTTAGCGAATTTGCTGGGAAAAAGCCAAGGAATTGCTCAAACGCCCAATACCTCGCAGGTATTGATGCACACCAGATCAGTCTTGGACGAAAAATTTTCGAGATTTTAAAAGAGCCCCCAAGAACACAACACGCCAAGACAAGGAAACGCCCATGCCCGACGATCTTTCGCTGTATCTGGAGTCAGCCCTGCAGGACGACGCCGCCACCGGCCATTATCGCTGCCGCCGCGATATCTTCACCGATACCGAGCTGTTCGAGCTGGAAATGCACCATATCTTCGAGGGCAACTGGATCTATCTCGCCCATGAGAGCCAGATCCCCAACAACAACGATTATTTCACCACCTATATCGGCCGCCAGCCCATCGTCATTGCCTGCAACCGCGCTGGTGAGCTGAACGCCTTCATCAATGCCTGTAGCCATCGCGGCGCGATGCTCTGCCGCCACAAGCGCGGCAACCAGGGCACCTACACCTGCCCTTTCCACGGCTGGACCTTCAACAACTTCGGCAAGCTGCTCAAGGTCAAAGACCCCGAGGGCGCCGCTTATCCGGACCAGTTCTACCAGGGTGGCTCGCACGATCTCACCAAGGTGGCGCGCTTTGAGAATTATCGCGGTTTTCTCTTTGGCAGCGTTAATCCCGATGTCCTGCCGTTGGCTCAGCATCTCGGCGAAGCGGCGAAGATTATCGACATGATCGTGGACCAGTCCCCAGACGGGCTGGAGGTCGTCCCCGGCGCGTCCACCTATGTTTTTGAGGGCAACTGGAAGCTGCAAGCCGAGAACGGCGCGGATGGCTATCATGTCACCGCGACGCATTGGAACTATGCCGCCACTACCGGGCGGCGCAAGGAGGTCGAGCGCGAGGACGGCATCCGCGCCATGTCTGCGGGCGGCTGGGCCAAGACTGGCGGAGGGTCGTATTCCTTCGAGCATGGGCATCTGTTGCTCTGGACCAACTGGGCGAACCCCGAGGACCGGCCCAACTGGGGCCGCCGCGAGGAGTTGGCGGAGAAATTCGGCCCGGCCATGTCCGACTGGATGGTGCGCCGCTCGCGCAACCTGTGCCTCTATCCGAATGTCTATCTGATGGACCAGTTCAGCTCGCAGATCCGCGTCCTGCGACCCATCGCGGTCGATAAAACCGAAGTCACCATCTACTGCATCGCGCCCAAGGGCGAGGACGCAACGGCGCGCGCGCATCGCATCCGCCAGTACGAGGATTTCTTCAACGCCTCAGGCATGGCGACGCCCGACGATCTTGAAGAATTCCGCGCCTGCCAGCAGGGTTATCAGGGGCGCGCCGCGCAGTGGAACGATATTTCGCGCGGTGCAAAACACTGGCTCCCCGGTGCGGACGAGGCGGCGCAGGCTATCGGGCTGAAACCCAAGTTGAGCGGCGTACGCACCGAGGACGAGGGGCTGTATGTGGTCCAGCACCAATACTGGGTGGAGACCATGCGCAAGGTGCTGGACGCTAAGAGCGGACAGGCGGAAAGAATCTAACAACAAGTTAGAAAAACAGCCTTTGCGCGGGTCGCGAACCCGTCCGCATGAAGGGTTTGGGAGTGAAAAAAATGTTGAACATCGAACATGCGCAGGACTTCCTGTATCAAGAATCGCGTTATCTTGACAACAAGGATTGGGATTCGTGGCTCGCCCTCTATGCACCGGACGCAGAGTTCTGGATGCCAGCCTGGACTGAGGACGACCGGCTCACCACCGATCCGCAGAAAGAAATTTCGCTGATCTATTACCCGGACCGCAACGGTCTCGAAGACCGCGTGTTTCGTATCCGCACCGAACGTTCAAGTGCCACGATCCCCGATACGCGCACCTCGCATAACATCACCAATGTCGAAATCATCGAACAAAATACTGAAACCATGAAGCTACGCTTTAACTGGTTCACGCTCAGCCATCGTTACAAGGCAACGGATACCTATTTTGGAACTTCTTTTTATACGCTGGATATTTCGGGAGATGCACCGATCATCACGCATAAAAAGGTGGTGCTGAAGAACGATTATATTCGGCACATCATCGATATTTATCACATCTAACCGAACGGGTGCCGATATGTCCTATAACATTGCCCTGAATTTCGAAGATGGGGTAACGCGCTTCATCACCTGCGCGTCGAGTGATACGGTGGCGGATGCGTCCTACCGCGCGGGGATCAATATTCCGCTCGATTGTCGCGATGGCGCGTGCGGCACCTGTAAGTCGTTTTGTGAAACCGGCACGTATGATGGCGGCGCTTATATCGAGGACGCGCTGACCAACAACGAGGCGGCGCAAGGCTATGTGCTGACCTGCCAGATGAAGCCGCGCTCGGATCTCGTGCTGCGGATTCTGGCGCCAGCCTCGGCGTGCAAGGCGGCGCCGGTCAGGCAGGAGGCGCAGATCGAGTCCGTGACGAAACTCTCCGCGACAACGCTGCGCTTTGCCTTGAAGCTCGCCGCGCCGGTGCCGTTTCTTGCTGGCCAGTACGTCAATATTCTGGTGCCGGGGAGCGCGCAGACGCGGGCCTATTCGTTCAGCTCCGCCCCCGGCGCTGCCACGGCGGAATTTCTGGTGCGCAATATTCGGGGCGGGCTGATGAGCAGTTTTCTTACCCAGCAGGCGCAGCCCGGGACAAAGCTCAGCTTCATCGGCCCGGTCGGGAGCTTCTTCCTGCGCGAGGTCAAACGCCCGGTGTTGCTGCTCGCAGGGGGCACGGGCCTCGCCCCGCTGCTCTCCATGCTCGGACAGATGGCAGCCCACCCGCCCGCGTATCCAGTGCACCTGATCTATGGCGTCACCAACGATGAAGATCTCGTCGAGATCGATCGTATCGAAAAATTTGCTGAGAAAATAACGAACTTTACATGGTCCGCCTGCGTCGCTAACGAGGCCGCCGCGTATCCGCAGAAAGGCTACGTCACGCGTCATATCCAGCCCATGCATCTGAACGATGGCGATGTCGATGTCTATCTGTGCGGCCCGCCGCCGATGGTTGAAGCCGTACGTAAATACTTTGCCGAAAATGCCATCCAGCCCACGAGCTTCCACTACGAAAAATTCGCCCCCAGCACCGCACTAGGCGCCACGGCATGAACACCTGGGCAGGACGCTTCGCAGGCAAGGTCGCCGTTGTTACCGGGGCGGCGCAGGGGATCGGACGCGAGGTCGCCCTGCGCCTCGCCGCGGAGGGGGCGAGGCTCGTGCTCGCCGACCGTGCGCAAATCATCGACGAAATGCTGGCGGAGGTACGCGCGCTCGGCGCAAATGCGGTTTCCTCCCGCGCTGACCTAGAACATTTCGAAGGCGCTGCCGAAGTCATGCGCCACGCGCGCGAAAGTTTCGGCCGTCTCGATATCCTCATCAATAATGTTGGCGGAACCATCTGGACACGGCCCTACGGCGAATACGAACCCCAACAAATCGAAGCGGAAATCCGCCGCTCGCTCTTTCCCACCCTCTGGGGCTGCCGCGCCGCACTGCCCCTGCTCCTGGAAAATAACGGAGGCGCCATCGTCAACGTCTCCTCCATCGCAACCCGTAGCCTCAACCGCGTCCCCTACGGCGCCGCCAAAGGCGCGATCAACGCACTCACCACCTGCCTCGCCTGGGAATACGCCGAATATAATATCCGCGTGAATGCCATCGCCACCGGCGGAACCGACGCACCACCACGCAAAATCCCCCGCAACACCGAACAACCCACCCCCCAGGAACAAGCCTGGTACCAACAAATCATCAACCAAACCCTGCAATCCAGTTTCATGCACCGCTACGGAACCCTGGCCGAACAAACCGCCGCGATCCTCTTCCTTGCCTCCGACGAAGCCTCCTACATCACCGGATCAACCCTCCCCGTGGCGGGTGGAGATCAGGGGTAAGGGCAGGCAAGGCCCCTGGCCGGTGGCCAGGGGGCAGCGCCCCTTGGCCTTACTTGCCTTGCCCGGACCTCAGAGTTCCAGCCCGGCCGGGGTGGGCCAGTTCCAGGAGGTGTAGGTGTCCAGGATGACCTGGGCCATGAGGGTTAGGTTTGGGGAGTGGTCGTTGGTTCGGCGGCTCATGATGATGGGAGAGGTTGTTCCGGGGTCGGCTAGGTCGCGGTAGGTTATATCGTCGCGGCGGAGGCGTTGGACGGAGGTTGGGACGATGGCGTAGCCGAGTTCGGCGGCGACGAGGCCGACGGCGGATTGGAGTTCGCGGGCTTCGTGGATGATGTTGGGTTCCAGGCCGCGGTCGTGGAAGAGGGAGATCACCTGATCGGCGTAGCTGGGGCGGGGTTCGCGCGGGTAGATGATCAGCGGTTCGGGGGCGAGGCTGGCCAGGGTGAGCGGGCCGGGGGTGGCCAGGAGCGGGTGGGAGAGGGGCAGGGCGGCGACAAGTTGTTCTTCGCGCAGGACGTCGCGGCGGACGGCGGGGTCTTCGAAGCGGATGCGGCCGAAGCCGACGTCGATGCGGCCTTCCTTCAGGGCGGCGATTTGTTCGATGCTGACCATTTCAACGAGGCTGAGTTCGACGTCCGGCGCGGCGGCGCGGAAGCGGCGGATCAGGTTGGGCAGGGCGGCGTAGATGGTGGAGGCGGCGAAGCCGATGACAAAGCGCGGGCGGCTGGTTTCTTTGAGGCGTTTCATCATGGTTTTGACGCCTTCGACGCGCTCCAGGATTTGGCTGGCTTGTTCGAAGAAGAGGCGGCCGGCTTCGGTAGTGCGCAGGGGACGGCTTTCGCGGTCGAGGAGGGTCAGGCCGAGTTCTTCTTCGAGTTGCTGGATCTGGCGCGAGAGGGGCGGCTGAGCGACGTGCAGGCGTTCTGCCGCGCGGGTGAAGCTGCGTTCCTGCGCGACGGTGACGAAGTAGCGGAGGTGGCGAAGCTCCATGTCAGACCTCCCTAGAGCGTTTTCCGTTCACACGGAAACGCTCTCGTTTTGTTTTGGCGATCAATTCCATGTGTTTAGGTTAAACCTGCCGGTTCAACCTAAAAACATATCGCTCTAAATATGTTTTTCGGGAGATTGGGCTGTTGCGGCGGGGTTGGCAATTCGGCGCTTACAACCAGACGAAATCCGAGATCGCGTGGGCCAGGGTGATGTCGCGCGCGGTGACGCCGCCGGAATCGTGGCTGGTCAGGGTGATTTCGACCTTGTTATAGCTGTTTGACCAATCTGGGTGGTGGTCCAATTTTTCGGCGAGCAGTGCGACGTGGGACATAAATGACCACGCTTCCGCGAAGGAGCGGAATTTGAAGGATCGGTGGATGGATTTATGGTCCGCTGAAAGGCTCCAATGTTCGGGCAGGACTTTCAGCTCGGCCGGGGAGAGGAGTTTATTCATGATGTGTTTCTCCTGGTTTTGTCCTGGAGATGGGGTGTTTTATCCCAAACTCCAGGACAGGATCGCTTTTTGCACATGCAGGCGGTTTTCCGCTTCGTCGAAGACAACAGAGGCCGGGCCGTCGATCACGTCCGCCGCAACTTCCTCGCCGCGATGGGCGGGTAGGCAGTGTTGGAAGATAACGTTTTCGGCGGCTTGGGACATCAGCTCCGGGGTGACCTGATAGGGCGCGAAGGCGGCGGCGCGGGCGGCGGCTTCGTCTTCGGAATCGGCCATGCTGAGCCAGGTGTCGGTGACGATGCAGGCGGCGTTTTCGACCGCCTCGTCCGGGTCGATGCCGACGCTGACATCCGCCCCTTCCGAGCGCGCCCATTCGAGCACGTCCGGGCGCGGCCAGTAGCCCGCCGGGCAAGCGAGGCGCAGCGAGAAGTTGAAGCGCGCGGCAGCCTCGATGAAGGACGCGGCAACGTTGTTGCCATCGCCCACCCAGGCGATTTTCTGCCCCGCGATCGGGCCGTTATGTTCCTCGAAGGTGAGGATGTCGGCCATGATCTGGCAGGGGTGGGAGTTTTCGGTCAGGCCGTTGATCACTGGGACGGTGGCGTGGCGGGCGAGTTCGTGGAGTTTGGCTTCGCGGTCGGTGCGCAGCATGATGGCGTGGACGTAGCGCGAGAGGACCTGCGCGGTGTCGAATACGGTCTCGCCACGGCCGATCTGCATGTCGCGCGCGGAGAGGACGATGACGTCGCCACCGAGTTCGCGCATCGCCACCTCGAAGGAGACGCGGGTGCGCGTCGAGGGTTTCTCGAAGATCAACGCCAGGGTTTTGCCCGCGAGCGGCTTTTTGGCGGCACCCGTGCGGCGCTGGCGTTTCAGGCGGGCGGCCTCGTCG
>DAOMCN010000015.1:0-15456 GCA_035427885.1 Acidocella sp.
ATCGGCGAGATTAGTGACCGCCGCGGTTTCAGTAATTTCGATACATAGCCTACGGCAAATGTTAGATCCTGCTTCTGAGAGCATGGCGATCGCCCAGCGGTGGAAGGCTTCGTCTCCAATGGATTGGCCAGAGAGATTAACACAGAGCGTATCGATGCTGGCCAGTGAATGCGCCGCGTTCATCCACCGGATGGTCCTGGACAAAACCCAACGATCAATGCGCGAGGCCAGATGGAAGCGCTCGGCGGCGGGCAGGAATGCGCCAGGGAGCGAGAGCGTGCCATTACGCCCCGCCAGGCGCAGCAGAACCTCGGCATGCACGCCCTGCGCGACTTCGGAGACTGCCTCGTCAAGTTTGATGATACGCTGGGCGAACAGGACGAAATTATCATCATCCAGGGCTTGTGCGAGGCGTGTTGCCCATTGCGTTTCTCCCTGGCGCGCGCGCATCGCCTGGTCGCTGTCGAACCAGACATGAACACGGTTTCTTCCCGCCTCCTTGGCCGCATAGCAAGACGCATCCGCCGCCTGCATGACAGCAGCGGTGCTGGCCCAGCGTTGATCGACCGGGACAAGACCAATACTGGCGCCGACCCTGCAGCGCTGATTTTGATACGTGAAGCGGAAATCTTCTAGTCGGTCGCAGATTTTCTGTGCAACGGGGAGGGCTTTCTCGATCGAGCAATGGTCGAACATAATCGCGAACTCATCGCCGCCCAGCCGGGAGACGGTATCACTCGCGCGGACGATGTCGGTAAGGATCTTGCCGACCTGGACCAATAACTCGTCACCCGCCGCATGGCCGCATGTGTCGTTCACCAGTTTGAATTGATCGAGATCGAGGAACAGCAAGACGTTCTGGCTGCGGTCTGAGCGCGCGGTGTGGAGCATATAGCGCAGCCTCGCCTCGAACTCGGGGCGGTTGAGCAGGCCGGTCAGCGCATCATGGGTGGCGCGATGACTCATTTCCCCGCTGAGCTGGCGCTGCTCCGTCACATCGTGAAAAACCAGAACGGCGCCAAGCGTTTCCCCGGCCTCGTTGCGGATTGGGGCAGCGGACGCCTCGATGCCGTATTCGCTCCCGCGGCGAGAGACCAGCAGCGTATGGTTGGCGAGGCCCACGATTCTACCCTGGGCATGGCACACCGCGACGGGGTTTTCCGCAGGTTCACGGGTCTGCTCGTTGAGAATGACGAAGACCTCGGAGAGCGGCTTGCCGGACACCTCCGCTGCCTGCCATCCGGTGAGCCGTTCGGCGCTGGGATTGAGCCAGGTGGTGATACCTTGCGCGTTGGTGGTGATCACCCCGTCGCCAATCGAGAGCAGCGTGACGCGCAACAGCTCGTGCTGGTCTGAAAGCTCGGCGGCAAGCCTGCGTGATTCGGTAACGTCCCACATAGCGCCAACCATCCGCACGGCCACTCCGTTCTCGTCGAACGTGACTTCCGCCGTGGCCCGTAGATGGCAGATTTCGTTGTCACCCGCGCGGTGAATACGAAACTCAGTATCAAATGCCTGGGTATTGTCGAGTGCGGCCCGGATCGCGAGCTTGGTGGCCTCAAGGTCGTGCGGATGAACATGATCTTGCCAAGAGCTCGGGTGTACGCTGTCCTTCCCGGGCGAGAGGCCGAACAGTCGATACATCCAGTCGTTCCAGTACATGGACTCCGTCTCGATCGCCCAATCCCAAATGCCGATACGCGCACTGTCCGTCGCGATAGCCATGCGCTCCTTGGCTTCCTTGAGCGCCATCTGCTCGGCGTGGCGGGCGGTAATATCCTGGAAAGCGCCCACGAGCCGCGCCGGCTTGCCGGGCTCGAGAATACGCTCGCCGATCGAGCGGATCCATTGGCGCTCGCCATCGGCGCGGGTAAAAGGCAGTTCGATATCATAGGCCTTGCCAAGAACCCGTGCATCTTCGACAGCTTTAGCAATCTGCGCGCGTGCTTCCGGCGCGTAGAAGGAGAAGGTCTCTTCCAGCCTCGGCACATAATCTGTCGGCAAGCCATACAGTCGGTATGTCTCCGGTGACCAGGTCAATTGGTGCGATTCGAGATCGAGCGACCACCCGCCGACGCTGCCCGCCCGGCCCTTGCGCTCCAGAAATTCATGGGTTTGGCGCAAATCATCCGCGGCTTCCCGCAGCAGCCTGCCGGATCGGTGATGCTCGAGCGCCTGTGTCGCGGCGAGCGCCAGACACGCAAGCCCCTCGCGCTGGCGGTCATCGAGTTGCCGGGGCGCGTGGTCCATGACGCAAATCGCGCCGACTCTGTTGCCATCCGCGAGGGACAGTGGCGCCCCCGCGTAGAAATGGACGTTCGGGCGGCCCAGGACGAGTGGATTTTCAGAAAAGCGTGAATCCGCGGAGGCATCCGCGACTTCCAAAAGAACATCGCCGAGGATGGTGTGGGCGCAGAAGGACAGGTCGCGCGGGATTTCCGAAACTTCTTCAAGCCCGACATTCGCCTTAATCCATTGGCGGTTTTCGTCGATCAGGCTGATCAGGGAAATCGGCGTATCACAGAGTAGCGAGGCGGCCTTTGCGAGAGCCTCGAAAGCGGCGCTCGGTTGGCTATCGAGGATGCCAAGGCCGCGGAGTGCCGCAAGCCGCAGAGCTTCGTTTTTAGACGATGGCGCACTCAGCATGTGATATCTCCTCACACTCTCGCCAAAATAAAGCCACAGCGTTTTCCCGCGGACGGAAAACGCGGTAGGCAACTTCATATTTTGAATATATGGCGGGGGGATGGTTAAGGGTTTATAAAATACCCCCAATCAAATCCTTCAACCCGCCGGTTCTTCTGATCCGCCAGCCCCACGTCGCCTTTGGGTGCGGCATCCGCTTCGATCGAACCTGATGAAATCACCCGTCAAATCAAATGACTTGATAAATCACCGCCTTGCTCTGGCCAGCGCCGTACGGCGGCGCGGCGTTCACAAGGTCGGGCCTTACCCGCGCGCGAGAAACCCGACGATACGTTCCGCCTCATCCACAATCGGATTGGCGATAGCAGCAGCGCGGCGCGCGCCTGCCTGTAAAATACGGTCTAGATGCGCAGGTTCTGCCAGCATGCTTTGCGCTCGCGCATTAATCGGAGCGAGATGCGCGATAAGCGCCTCCGCCAGCTTCTCCTTGAACGGACCAAAACCCGAACCCGCGAATTCACCCAGCACGCTGGCCACGCTCTGCCCGGTGACGGCGGCGTAGATGCCGACGAGATTGGTGGCTTCGGGGCGTGCGGCCAGGGCTTCGGCGTTATCGGGCAGCGGCTCGGGGTCGGTCTTGGCGCGGCGGATTTTTTGCGCGATCTCGTCTGCGCTGTCAGTGAGATTGATGCGGCTCTGATCCGAGGCGTCGGATTTGGACATTTTCTTGCTGCCGTCGCGCAAGGACATAACGCGCGCGGTCTCGGAGAGGATATACGGCTCGATCCGGGGAAAGAAGTCCACGCCGAAATCATGGTTGAATTTTTCCGCGATATCGTTGGCGAGTTCGATATGCTGGCGCTGATCGTCGCCCACCGGCACTCGCGTGGCGTGGTAGGCGTGGATATCGGCGGCCATCAGATTGGGGTAGACGAACAGCCCGGTGGATACCGCCTCGCGATCCTTGCCCGCCTTGTCCTTGAACTGCGTCATGCGCGAGAGCCACCCAAAGCGGGCGATACAGTTGAAAATCCATGCCAGGCGCGCATGCGCGTGTACGGCCGATTGGTGGAACAGGATATTTTGTTCCGGGTCGATCCCGCAGGCGATCAGGATGGCGGCATTCAGCCGCGTTTGCTCGCGCAGCAGCATCGGATTCTGCGCGACCGTAATGGCGTGCAGATCAACAAGGCAGAAGACGCACTCATTGCCATCCTGGAGTTTGACCCAGTTCTGCAGAGCGCCGAGGTAGTTGCCGAGATGAGCGATGCCCGTGGGCTGAATGCCGGAGAATATACGTGCCATGCGCTGTTTCCTGTCCCGGATTTCCCGCCCGGTCAACCGGGGGAGGTTTTCCGCCGCCAGCGCATCAGCCGGGAGAATTGCGCGAGGTTGAAGGCGCGCAGTGCGATACCGCCGCCGAAATAGGTGATCGCGCCAACCAGTGTGAGGAATAAAAATTCCGGAATTGTGGTCTTGCCCGGTGGCAGAATGAATCTTTCCGCCCCAAGCAGCGCCGTCGCCATGATCCCTCCGGCCAGAAAAATGCGCGGGATGCGGCGGCGCGCCTCGGCGTCGAGGAAGAAATGCCCGCGTTTGCGCAGCAGGATAACAAGCAGCGCGGCATTGAACGCGGAGGACAGCGTGGTCGCCAGCGCCGGGCCGACGGCCTTGAGCGGGTGCATGAAAATCAGGTTGAGACAGAGGTTAAGCGCGACCGCCACCACGCCGATTTTCAACGGCGTCATCGTATCGCCGCGCGCGAAGAAGCCGGGGGTAAAGACCTTGACCAGCGCGAAGACTGGCAGCCCAAGCGCGAAGGCTGCCAGCGAATGCGCCGCCAGCTCCGCGGTGTGGGTGGAAAACGCCCCACGCACGAAGAGCACATCCATAACCGGCAGCCCCGCCACGGATAAGCCAATCGCGGCGGGCAGGGTGAGCATCAATACGGCCTCGACAGCGCGGTTGAGCGTGGCGAGCGCGGCGTGGTCCTCCCCAAGCGCGATATGCCGGGTGATGGCAGGCAGCAGCGCCGTGCCCGCCGCCGTGCCGATAACACCGAGGGGGAGCTGGTTCACCCGGTCGGCATAATAGAGGATCGAGACCGAGCCCGCGGGCAGTAGCGTACCGATGATAATGTCGATGGAGACGTTAATCTGCGTCACCCCGGCTCCGACCAAGCCCGGCGCCATGCGGCGAAACAGCGCGCGCATACGCGGCGTGAGCCGTGGGCGCGGCACGGTAATGCGTATCCCCGTCCGACGCAGGGCAAACAGCAGCAGCCCGAGTTGCGCCACGCCCGAGAGGGTAACGCCCCAGGCCAGCGCGTAGCCGGGATTGGGCGTATAGCGCGAGAGGCCAAGCATGAAGGCGATGGAGAAGACATTAAACAACACCGGCGCTGCTGCGGCGGCGGCGAAGCGGTTCATGGCGTTGAGCACGCCCGAGAACAGCGCTGTGAGGCAGATAAAGAACAAATAAGGGAACATGATCCGCGTCAGCGCCACGGCGAGGGTAAACTTGCCGTGATTGGACGCAAAACCCGGGGCCAGCGCGTACAGCACCCAGGGCATGAAAACCTCGCCCAGCACGGTAATGCCGCCGAGCCAAAAGACCATGACCGCCGTGGTCTCCTCGGCGAAGGCGGCGGCGGCCTCCTTGCCGTCGCGGTGCAGGATGGTCGAGATCGAGGGCACAAAGGCGGCGTTGAACGCCCCCTCGCCAAACAACCGGCGAAACAGGTTGGGCAACCTCAGGGCAACGAAGAAGGCATCGGCCACCGGCCCGGTGCCGAGAATGGCGGCGATAAGGATATCCCTGGCGAAGCCAAGAACGCGGCTCGCCATGGTCCACATCCCAACCGTGAAGGCGGCGCGCATCATGGCGCTGGCTCTAGAGGATTATCGGGGCAGGATAAACCCATAGACCTGGTAAACCGTCGCCCCCATCTCATGCGCCGGCTCGTACCAGACGCGCACCTCGGACCAGTTGTTGCCCGCCGAGACATCAACCACCGGCAGGCGGCGCTCGATGCGGTGTGCCAGCCAGTTGGCCTGCGTGACCAGCACTTCCCGCCGGCTTTCGACCCGCGTGACCACCGCGAGATGCCCGACGCGCATCTCGCCATGCGGCGCGAACACCATGACCGCGCCGCGCCTAGGCTTATGGCTGCGCGGATACGCGCCCTTGGCCTCGTCCCACCAATCGGCGGCATTGCCGTCGAGATGGATGCCCGAGACCTTGCGCGCATAGGGCACGCAGGAGAGCCGCGTCGGCGTGCCGAAATGCGCGGGCGATTCGAGCCGCGGCCCGGCGCAGGCGGCGAGCGCCAGGCAGAGGACGAACGGAGCTAACCGGCGGGGATGAGTGTCAGGTTGCGCCATTGCTGAAGGGTAACAAGACTTCGCGTATTCTGGCCAGAGAGGTCGAAGGCGATGCCAAAGCCGTTCTCCAGCCCGCCGATGGGGATGTCCGTTTTGCGCAGGGCGTCGATCAGCTTTCCGGACGCGTCGCCCTGCGCGTTAAGCGTGGTTAGCGCCAGCTTCGCGCCGACATAGGCAGTCAGGCTGTCGGGCGATTGCGGGCCCATGCCAAAGCGCGTGGCGTAGGCCTGGGCGATGGCGTCGGCCCCCGGCGGGTAGAACGGCGCCGCGACGACGAGCGTCCCCGCGAAGGCCGCGCCGAGGGCAACCGCGTTCTCGCGCAGCGCATATCCCGCGCCGCAGCCCAGAACCGCCTGCGGCTGCCAGCTCCGCGCCTGCATCGCCTGAAAATACGCCAGTACATCGCTGGGACCGGCGGCATGCAGCACAACCTGGACGCCTGCGCGCTGCAGTCGCCCGACCGGGTCGTGCAGGTCCATCACATCTGCCGCATAGCCGATGGCAAGCTGGACCGGAACTTTAGCGGCGGCAAAGGCTTTAAGCACGGCGGCGGCAATCGCCCCGCCGCTGGCGCCGGTGTTGAAGAGCAGGCCGATTTTGCGGCCCGGAAAGCGCGCCAGGACGGTACTCACCGCCAGGGCGGCGATCATGCCTGTGTCCGGCCCGGTGCGCAGCAGGAATTTGAAGCCGCGCGCGGTAAGACCATCCGCCGGGGCGTTCAGCTCGATGAACGGCACCTGCGCCAGCTCCGCCGCTGCCGAGGCCGGATAGGCGATGTCCGAATTCCCCCCGCCGAGCACCAGCGCCGCATGTTGAACGCTGATCAGCGCGCCGACCGCAGCCCCCGCCTGCGCCTGAGCAACCGTATCGGCAACGCTCAGCGCCACGGGTTTGCCTGCAATACCGCCCGTGAGATTGACCGCGTCAGCGGCAAGCTGGATGCCGCGCAGACATTCATCCCCGATCACCGAAAAATCGCCAGAGCGCGGCAACGCGAGGCCAACAACCGGCGGTGCGGCGGGTTTGGGTGGCTTCGCGTTGGAGGCGCGCGCCAGACCGCCTGCCAGGCAGGGGCCAGCGCTGAGCAGCAGGCGGCGGGAGAGTTTTGTCATTTGCCGCTAAACTCGCATTTGCTCCGAAGCCGGGCAAGGCCAGCCTTGACGAATGCCTGCCGATTGCCGACCTAAGGCGCATGATCACCCTCCCCAACTCCATGCGCTATATCGAAGTTTCGCAACCCGGCGCGCCGGAGATGATGCACATCGCCCGCGGTCCTTTGCCCGTGCTCAAGGATGACGAGATTCTTATCCGCGTGATGGCGGCGGGCGTGAACCGCCCGGACGTGCAGCAGCGCAAGGGTCTCTACCCGCCGCCGCTGGACGCCAGTCCGGTTCTGGGACTGGAAGCGGCGGGCGAGGTGGTGGCGCTAGGCGCCAAGGCCAGCGGCTTCCTGCCGGGACATAAGGTGACGGCGCTGTGTAACGGCGGTGCCTATGCCGAATACGTTGCCGTTCCGCCAACGCAATGCCTGCCCTGGCCGAGTGGGTTCGACGCATTCCAATCCGCCGCCCTGCCCGAGAATTATTTCACCGTCTGGGCTAATCTGTTCGACCTCGCCCGCCTCGCGCCCAAGCAGAGCCTGCTGGTCCACGGCGGCACCTCGGGCATCGGGATCACCGCGATCCAGATGGCCGTGGCCCAGGGGTGCAATGTTTTCGCAACTGCCGGAACCGTGGCCAAATGCCTGGCCGTCGAGCGGCTGGGGGCAACCGCGATCAACTACCGCGAGGAAGACTTCGCCGAGGTCATCGCCGCCGCAACGGACAAGCGCGGTGTTGATGTCGTGCTCGACATCGTCGGTGCGCCCTACGCGGAGCGCAACCTGCGCTCGCTCGCCTTTGGCGGCCGTCTGGTGCAGGTCGCGGTCATGCAGGGGGCGAAAGCCGAGAATTTCGACCTGCGGCTGATCATGGTCAAACGCCTGACCGTGACCGGCTCGACCATGCGCCCGCGCAGCACCGCCGAGAAAGGCGCCATCGCCGCCTCGCTGAAAGCCAAAATCTGGCCGCAGCTTTCAGGTGGCAAGTTCGCCCCCATCATCGATAGCGTTTTTGCTCTGGAAGATGCGCCAAAAGCCCATGCGCTGATGGAAAGCAGCACGCATATCGGCAAGATCCTGCTCAACGTTGCGGGTTGAATCCCTGTCCGGCCCGGCGGGCGCGGTGCTGCACCGGGTGGGCGCGCTGCCCAGCGCCATGCCTGGGGTAACCCGGCGCGACCTGGAAGCGGCCTGGGAAGCGGCGCGCGCGCTCCCTGCCTCGCCGCCACTGCGCTGCTTTCAGTTCGTCAGCCCCTCTGGCCCGCCAGTTGAGCTGGTGCTTGAGGACAAGGACGCCGCCGCCTGGGCCGAAGCGGTCGAGCGCAGCGCCGGGCTGGAGAGTGCCCACGGCGTCTCCGTTTGCCTGCGCCTGCTGGCGCTGGTGGCGCTGATGGCCCAAGGCGGCTGGGTGCGCGAATGGTTCTTGTTGACCCGCGGCGGCATAGACATCCGCCCGGAGCTGTTCGCCGCCGCCGCCCGGACGTCCCTGACCGATTCGGCCAGTTTTGACGAAACCGCCCTGCGCGCTCTATTGCCGCAGACACAAATACGGGGCGCAACGCGATGATGAAGTTTCTGATGGCGATTCTGGCGGCGAGCGCGCTCGTGGGTTGTGCGGCAAGCCAGCCCGAGAGTCAGGCCCAACAGTCCGACGACGCCGCCTGCACCGCGCAGGCGGATGCGGCCTATAACGCAAACAACCAGGACCAACTCGCCCGCACCGGCCAGAACGGCCTGCTTTTCCCCGCCACGCCGAACCATGTTTTCGACGCCGAGCAACAAGGCGGCATGCATGAGCGCGACAGCCAGATCACCCATTGTGAACAGAACGGCAATGCCAACGGCCAGCCCACAATCAACGGCGTACCGGTCGTCACCCCGCATATCATCGGGACCAACTGAAGTTTTAATCACCTGCAACGGAGCAAGTTCATGAGCCGCATTATCCGCACGGATGCCAACCCGGTCCTCGCCAAGGCTGTCGAGTACCATGGCTTTGTTTACACCCAGGGCGTCGTCGCCAATAACCCGGACGCCGACATCACCGCCCAGACCCAGGACGTTCTCGCGCAGATCGCCACATTGCTGGAAATTCATGGGACCGACAATACGCGCCTGCTGCAGGTGCATATCTGGCTCAAGGACATGGCCGATCGCGAGGCGATGAATAAAGTGTGGACCGCCTGGCTACCAGAAGGCGAAGCCCCGGTGCGCGCCTGCGTCCAGGCGGTTCTGGCCGACCCGCGTTACCTGGTTGAAATCATGGTGACAGCCTGCCGTTAAGCTTTCATTTGGAAGCAGCATTTCTCTTTCTTAAAGAATGAGTGTATTACATCGCATTCCTTCGGCGTGGCCGCTCTCGATGGGCGGCCACAGCGTCTCCCGCCCCGAGCGCAGAGGCCAGAATCGCATTTAGGAAATTTGTCTTAAGTCCCTTCGCCAAGTCTGTGTGTGGCAGATAAATTCCATCTTGTGTTGTATTTTTGTCGCAGTCTGGGGTTGCGTCGTGCGCAATCCACCCGTAGCCAATGGACATAGCAAGATGGCGTGACGGTAACCTGTGATGAGGCAAACTATGGCCGGCAAGAGGAAGATTACCCGGATGGGTGCGAAAGCCCGAGTATTATTGCTCGGAGCCGTTTTTGCCACCACCGTCGTATTTTCCGCCTCCGCCGAGACCCATCACCACAATTCTTCCACCCAGATCCACCACGCCCTGATCCACCATGTAAGCGCCCATCAGACCAGCCATCACCATACTGTCGCGCACCACCACACGGTACTTGCCAGCACCCGGCATGAGGAACGGCATCGCAGCGTCACCGGACATCTGAGCCACCACGTCCGCCAGGTGAGCTACCGGTCCCATCACTATAGCCATGCCGCGCACTACATGCATTCCGGCCTGCAATGCGTCCCCTACGCGCGTGAAGTCTCGCATGTTGAACTCACAGGGGACGCTTTCCTCTGGTGGGCGGAAGCCTCCGGCCGATACGCCCGCGGCAACGTCCCGGTTGAAGGCGCCGTGCTGAATTTCCGTCCTATCAGACGCATGCCGCTGGGCCATGTCGCCGTTGTCACCAGCGTGATCGATAGCCGCACCATCCTCGTGACCCAGGCCAACTGGGTTCGCGGCACCATTACCAACGATGTGACAGTGCAGGACGTCTCCCCCAATAACGACTGGACCGAGGTCGAGGTCGAACTTGGTGATAGTTCCAAATGGGGCGCGGCCTACCCTGTTTATGGCTTCATCTATAACCACCCCGACCACGGCACCATCATCGCCGCCAGAGGCCAGAGCAACGAAGTCGCCGAGGCCCCGACTGTTCGTCGTGTCAGCAGTGAAGCGCCGGATCGCAATCTCCAGTAATCCGGGACTTTGCCCGCGCTGAGTTAAAATTACCCGCCAGAGCATAGCCCTAGCGTTTCTGTGTAAACGGACCCCCCACCCTGACCTTTGCAGGTCTTATGATCCTTTCAGCCCTAAGGCCCCATGAGGCTTCTTTAGGGCCGACGCCGTTTTCCGCGGCTTCGCTGGCGCGTTGCATCATGCTTTGTTAGAGGCTGAAGCCGAATTCGCGCCGCCCCCGGGCAAGGTTGAAGCCCGCACCGTCATTCCAGGATCAGATCATGTCCAAGTCGCAATATGTCCTAAAACTCTCCTGCATCAACCGCCCCGGCATCGTCGCCGCCGTCTCCACCTATCTGTTCGAGCAAGGCGGCGACATCCGCGAAGCGCAGCAATTCGACGAGGCCGAAACCAGCAAATTCTTCGCCCGCATTGCCTTCGACCTGGACGGGACCAGCAACATCGCGTCCCTGCGCGCGGGCTTCTCCGCTATCGCCGCCCCCTTCGCGATGACCTACGTGATCAACGACCACACCCAGCCGCGCCGCGTCCTCCTGCTGGTCTCGAAATTCGACCATTGTCTGGTGGATCTGCTCTACCGCTGGCGCATCGGCGAACTGGCGATGACCCCGGTCGGCATCGTCTCCAACCACAGCGTCGAACACTACGCCGGGATCGACCTCGCGGGGATTCCCTTCCATCACCTACCGGTCACCAAGGAAACCAAGATGGAACAGGAGGCGCAGATCTGGTCCCTGGTGAAAGAATCCGGCGCCGAGCTGGTTGTCCTGGCGCGCTACATGCAGGTCCTCTCGGACGCGCTGGCCGCCAAGCTGACCGGCAAATGCATCAACATCCACCACTCCTTCCTGCCCGGCTTCAAAGGCGCCAAACCCTACCACCAGGCCCACGGTCGCGGCGTCAAGCTGATCGGCGCCACCGCGCATTACGTGACCGCCGACCTCGACGAAGGCCCGATCATCGAACAGGACGTCGAGCGCATCTCCCACGCCGACACGCCCGATGATCTGGTTCGCAAAGGCCGCGACATCGAGCGCCGTGTGCTCGCCCGCGCCGTGCGCTATCATCTTGAGGACAGGGTTATTCTCAACACCAAAAAGACAGTAGTCTTCACGGTCTGAGCATTTTCTGCTTGATAACGCAAAATCCTCTGTAACTCTCTTCCTTAACGGGTAAGAATTGGTGAAGGCGTACAAATTTGGTCGATATCCTCGATGGCAAGGCGTTTGCCGAAACCCTGCGCGCCGCCATTACGGCGGAAGTCGCGGCACTCCCCTTTAAGCCCGGTCTCGCCGTGGTGCTGGTGGGAGACGACCCCGCCTCGCGCGTTTACGTCGCCAACAAGGCGAAGCAGACGGTACAGGTCGGCATGCGCTCCTTCGAGCACCGCCTACCCGGCGACACGACGCAGGAACACCTCCTGGCCCTGGTCCAACAGCTCAACGCCGACCCCGCGGTACACGGCATCCTGGTGCAACTCCCGCTGCCCAAGCACCTGAACGCGGACCAGATCATCGCCGCGATCAGCCCGGCCAAGGACGTGGACGGCCTGACCGTAACCAACGCGGGCCTGCTCGCCGCCGGCCTGCCCGGCCTTGTGCCCTGCACCCCGCTTGGTTGTCTGCTCCTCCTGCAAGACCGTCTTGGCGACCTCACCGGCCTTAACGCCGTCGTCGTGGGCCGCTCGAATCTCGTCGGCAAACCCATCGCGCAGTTGCTCCTGCAACAAAACTGCACCGTCACGATCGCCCACTCCAAAACCAAAGAGCTAGGCGCGCTCTGCCGCACGGCCGACATCCTGATCGCCGCCGTCGGCCGCCCCGAGATGATCAAGGGCGATTGGATCAAACCGGGCGCCACGGTGATCGACGTCGGCATCAACCGCGTCCCCGCCGCCGACGGCAAAACCAAGCTGGTCGGCGATGTGGATTTCGTCACGGCGGCGCCGGTCGCGGGGATCATCACCCCGGTCCCCGGTGGTGTTGGCCCGATGACCATCGCCTGCCTGCTGCGCAACACGCTGACGGCGGCAAAGCGCACAGAATCCCCCGCTGACCGTCTGATTTAGAGTGCGGACGGGCACCGCGCCCCGGGCTATCGCGTCAGCAACACCCGCATCAACGCCGCGAACTCCGCAACGCTCAGCGTCTCGGCGCGGCGCTGCGGGTCGATCCCCGCCTCGTGCAACAGGTTCTCCCCGCCCAGCCCGCGCAGCGCCCCGCGCAGCATTTTGCGCCGCTGGCCAAAGGCGGCGGCGGTAAGGCGCTCCATCGTCTGAAATTCCGCCCGGCTCGGCTGGTTGGCCTTGGGGATCAGCCGGATCAGCGCGGAGTCAACCTTGGGTGGCGGCGAGAAGGCGCTGGCGGGGACATGCATGGCGATATCGACATCGCAGAGCCACTGCGCGAGCACCGAGATCCGCCCATAGGCCGAGGTATTAGGCTCGGCGCAGATCCGCTGGGCGACTTCCAGCTGGAACATGAGCGTAAGTGAGCGGTATTGCGCCGCCTGCGCGAGCCAGTGGATGAGCAGCAACGTGCCGATGTTATAAGGTAGGTTAGCCACGATGGCGCGCGGTGCGGGCACCAGCTCCGGCAGGTCGGTCTTGAGCGCATCGGCATGGACGATGGTAAGCCGCCCCCCCGCCGTGGCGGCGAGCGCCTGAATCGCGGCGACGGCGCGCTGATCATACTCAATGGCGGTGACATGCGCGGCCGCGCCATCGAGGAGCGCGCGTGTCAGCCCGCCCGGTCCAGGGCCGATTTCGATAACATTGACCCCCTGGAGCGGCCCGGCCTGTGCGGCCAGGGCGTTGAGCAGGTTGGGATCCAGCAGAAAGTGCTGCCCGAGGGATTTGTCGGCCTTGAGGTCGAATTCGCGGACCACCTCGCGCAAGTCTGGGCGCGAATTTGGGCGCAAGTCGGCGCGCAAGGCGGCCGAGGCTGAAAAAACATCCGTCATGGCGCTTGTTAGCCTAAGGCGGACCGTGGCAACAGTGGCATTGTGGAAACCTCCGTGGAAAGTCCCGCTCCGGTTCATGGACAGCTAGGTGGCTGGCTGTTGCAACGCATGCAAACGTTGCGCGCTCTGGTGCGCGCCGACGAGATGTGGCTGGCGCTGCTTTCGGGCATTGTCGGGATTTTTGGCGGGCTTGGGGTGGTGGTCATCAATGCTGTCACCCTGCTGATGCATCAGCGGTTATTTGATCTGGCGCCAGGGCAAGGCCTGTCTGAGTCGGCCAGCATCAACCCTTTGCGCGCCTTTGGCGTGCCTGTCCTGGGCGGCGCGGTGCTGGGGGTGAGCATGTGGGCGCTCAGCCGGCTGCGTCCGCATAATCTGGTGGATCCGGTGGAGGCCAACGCGCTGTATGGCGGTCGGCTGTCGTTGTGGGACAGTATCGTGGTAGCGGTGCAGACGGCCTGGTCGAACGGCGTCGGCGCTTCGGTGGGGATGGAGGCGGGCTACGCGCAGTTCGGCGCGGGCGTCGCCTCCTGGCTGGGCCAGCGCTTCCGGCTACGCCGCAGCGACCTGCGGGTACTGGTCGGCGCGGGCACGGCGGCCGCCATCGGCGGCGCATTCAACGCTCCGCTCTGCGGCGCGTTCTACGGCATCGAGCTGATCATCGGCGTTTATTCGATCACGACCCTCCCCTTTGTGGTGATCGCGGCGCTTGCGGGCACGCTGACGGTAGAGGCCCTGGGCGCAGGCACGCCGCCGCTGCATGTCACCCTGCCCTCGATGGTGCCGAGTGCTACCTATATAATAGTATTGCTGGAGGGCGTGGCCAGTGGCCTGGTCGGCATCGCGATCATGCGCGGGGTGACGATGATCGAAGCGGGTTTCCGCCGCTCTGGGATTCCATTCTGGGCGCGCCCGGCGCTGGGCGGCGCGGTAGTGGGATTGCTTGGCTGCCTGTCGCCCAAAGCGTTGTCCTCGGGCCACTCCGCGCTGCATGCCAATCTCAATGTTGTTTATCCTTTTCTGGTTGTGCTCGGCATCATGCTGATCAAATCAGTGGCCTCGGCTTTCTCCATCGGCTCTGGCTTTCGCGGCGGCCTATTCTTCGCCTCGCTGTTTCTGGGTGCGATGTTCGGCAAGGTCTTCGCTGGCCTGGCCGGCGTCCTGCCGTTTTTCCCTCATATGCCGACGGGCTTTTACGCGGTGATAGGGATGAGCGCGGTCGCGACCGCCATTGTCGGCGGACCGATGACGATGACCTTCCTGGCGTTGGAGAGTACGCGCAGCTTCGGCGTGACAATCTCCGTTCTCGCCGCCTCGATCGCCGCGACGATCACCGTGCGCCGCCTGTTCGGCTATTCCTTCGCAACCTGGCGTTTCCACCTGCGCGGCGAGCAGATCCGCAGCGCCGTGGACATCGGCTGGGTCAAGGCGCTAACGGTGGAGCGGATGATGCGCCGCGCCACGGTGACGGTACACAGCGCGATGAGCCTGGAAGCGTTCCGTCAGGAAGTCCCCCTGGGGGCGACGCAGCGCGTCATCGTCACCGGCGACATGGCGCACTACGCCGGAATCGTCTACCCGCCGGAGGCCTTTATCGTAACGGGCGAGGGTCGCCGCTTAAGCGACATCCTTCACCACGAAGATCATTTCCTGCTGCCGGGCATGACCGTGAAAGAGGCGCTGGCGGCGTTCGAGTCGGCGGAGGCCGACGCACTGGCGGTACTGGACGGCCCGGAAACGCGTCAGGTGGTCGGACTGCTGACGGAACAATACGCGTTACGCCGCTACAACGAAGAGCTGGACCGTCGCCGCCGCGAACTCTCCGGCGAATAATTCGCCGCACATAACGAGAATGGGGCCAAGCGAATGCGCCCAAAAAGCGCATCGCGCCGAGCGGCCTGTTCCACAACAACAGGTGAATAATAATTCATATTTTTCTGCGGTTTTATGAAAAATATTTTTTGTTTTTTCTGAAAAACACAAAAAATACGCAT
>DAOMCN010000016.1:0-14771 GCA_035427885.1 Acidocella sp.
CTCATAATATCACATTTATTTAGTTTTTGCCTTTGGCGGCGCGCTGCCCCTGCGCAGGCGATGTTCGCCCAGGAAGAGCAGGATCGGCGCAGCGATGAAGATGGACGACGAGGTGCCGACGACGATGCCAAAAAGCATGATCCAGGCAAAACCCGAGAGCGCCGAGCCACCGAACAGCGCCAGCGGCAAGGCGGCGAGGAACACGGTGCCGGATGTGCCCAGCGTGCGGTTCAGGGTTTCGTTGATCGAGAGATCGATCAGCTCGCGCAGCGGCATGGTTTTAAACTTGCGCAGGTTTTCGCGCACGCGGTCATAGACCACCACCTTGTCGTTGGTAGAGTAGCCGATAATGGTGAGGATCGCCGCGATGGTCACGAGGTCGAAGGGGATACCGGTGATGACCATGAAGCCGATGGTCTTGGTGGTATCCAGGATTAGCGTGGTGACCGCGCCGACGGCGAACTGCCACTCGAAACGGAACCAGATATAGGCGAGGATCATCGCGAAGCTTAAACCCAGCGCCTCCAGCCCCTGGGTGAAGAGTTGCGCCGAGACCGAGGCGCCGATGGCTTGGGTCGAGAGGATTTTCGCGCCGGGCGCTGCAGTGGTCAGCGCAGTTTCGACCTCGGTGATCGCGGTTTGCGTGGCGTTGGCGTTGGCGCGGCTCTCCAGGCTGATGAGAACACCGTTGCCGTTATGGCCGAAACTTTGCAGCGCCGCGTCCTTCAGCCCAGCTTTTGCAAGGGCGGCGCGCAGGGCGGGGAAGTCCGCCGTCTGCTGGGTTTGCACCTGCAGGACGACGCCGCCGCGAAAATCCAGGCCCAGGTTGAGGCCAGGGTAGAAGAACAGGAAAATCGACGCGGTTGAAAGCACCGCCGAGGTGATCAGACCGGCGAAGCGGCCGTTCATGAAGCGGATTTTGGTTCCGTCCGGGACGAAGCGGAGCAGGGGTTTCATAAACATTATCGTACTCCTCAGACGGGCAGGGCGGCGGGACGGCGCGAGGTGTACCAGCGCGAGGTAATGAGCCGGACCAGGACGGTCGCGGTGAACATTGTCGTCAGGATGCCGACGCAGATGGTCACGGCAAAGCCGCGCACCGGCGGCGAGCCAAAGATAAACAGTGTCACGTGGGCGAGCAGGGTGGTCACGTTACTGTCGATGATGGTGCCATAGGCGCGCTTGTACCCGGCTTCCAGGGCGGCGAGCGGCTTGCGGCCTGCTTTGACCTCCTCGCGCACGCGCTCGTTGATCAGCACGTTGGCGTCCACCGCCATGCCCAGCGTCAGCAGGATGCCCGCCATGCCCGGCAGGGTCAGCGTTGCGCCCATGAAGGAGAGGATAGCGAGCATGATGAACAGATTCATCACAAGCGCAGCGTTGGCGAACCAGCCGAAGAGGCCGTAGAACACGCCCATAAAGGCCAGCACGAAGATAAAGCCCGCGCCCAGCGAGAGCGCGCCGTCGCGGATTGCGTCCGCGCCCAATTCCGGGCCAACGCTTTGTTCCTCAACGATGGTCAGCGGTGCGGGCAGCGCGCCCGCGCGCAACAGGAGGGCGAGGTCAGTCGCCGATTGCGCGGTGAAATTGCCTGAGATCTGCCCGGAGCCGCCGGTAATCGGCTCGCGGATGACCGGAGCCTCGATGATCTTGCCGTCGAGCACGATGGCGAAGAGCTTTCCGACATTGGCGGTGGTGGTATCGGCGAATTCGCGCGCGCCAACCGAGTTGAGGGTAAAGTTGACCACCCATTGGCCGCTCTGCGGGTCGGTCGAGGCTTGCGCGTTCTCGAGGTTCGCGCCGTCCACGGCAACGTTGGCGAAAACGTCCATGCTCTGTTGCGGGTTGTTGGCCATCGGCAACTGCACATCGCCGAGCGGGGCGACGGGTCCCGGCTGGGCTGAGGAATCGACCATCTGGAAGGTCATATGCGCGGTGGTGCCGATCAGCGTCTTGATCCGCTCCGGGTCGGAGACGCCGGGGAGTTGGACGACGATCTCGTCGGTGCCCTGGCGGGCGATGGTGGGGTTCAGCACGCCTGATCCGTCGATCCGGCGCTGGATGATGGTGATAGATTGCTCGACCGCCTGGGACTCGCGGGCGGCCAGGGCCTGTTTCGGGACGCGGATGTTGATTGTACCGTCGGCGGCCTGAGCGATGGAGAGATTAGGCCCGGAAGCGCCTGGGGCGTAGGTGATCAGCTTGTTCAGCGCGGTCAGTACGCCGGGGGCATCTCCCGCATTCAGCAGGTGCAGCACGACCTGGTTGTTCGGTGCGTCGGCTTGCAGGCCGGTATAGCCAAGGTTGGCGGTGCGCATGGTCTGGCGAACCTCGTCTACCAAGCTGTTGAGATCCTGTTTCTCGACCGCGGCGAAATCCAGTTGCAGCAGCAAATAACTGCCGCCGCGCAGATCCAGCCCGAGATGCACCTGCCCCCAGGGCAGGAAGCTGGGTAGGAAGCTGGGACGCTGGCCTAAGTTGGGAAGGCTCAGCAAAATACCGAGTGCACAGACGAGCATGATACCAAGGGTCTTGGCGCGGGTAAAATAAAGCACTTTCGCTCCGAAATTCCTGAAACGACTGCGGTATGGCCGGGCTACCCGTTGCGCGCAACCCCAGGCGGATATACCACCGGCTTCATGGGCGAACGTTTGCAGGTTGGATTGATCGGCGCCGGGCATTTTGGCCGGTATCACGCACTCAAGTTGGCGGGGGCGGCGCGTGCTAAGCTCATTGGCCTGGCGGACCCGGACCCGGAGCGGGCCAAGGCCGTCGCCTGGGAAGCGGGCTGTCCGGTGCGCTCCGTGGACGAGATTTTGGCGGCGGCGCAGGCGGTGATTATTGCTGCCCCGGCAGAGTACCATTTTGATCTGGCCGCGCGAGCGCTGCGGGCGGGCAAGCATGTGCTGGTAGAAAAACCGATCGCGGCGACGCTGGAGCAGGCGGCGGAGCTGGGCGCACTGGCGCGGGCGGCCGGGCTGGTGTTGCAGGTCGGGCATCTGGAGCGTTTCTCCGCGGCGCACGGTGCGCTCTCCTCGCGCATGGGCAAGCCGCTCTATATCGAAGCGGTGCGCATCGCGCCGTTCAAGCCGCGCGGTACAGATGTCTCCGTCATCCTGGATCTGATGATCCACGATCTCGACCTGATCCTGGCGCTGACCGACTCGGACGTGGACAGCGTGGACGCCGTCGGGGCGCCGGTCGCAAGTGTGCATGACGATATCGCCAATGCGCGCATCCGCTTCGCCAATGGCGCGGTGGCGACGATCACGGCCAGCCGGATTTCACTCAAGACCGAACGCAAGATGCGGATTTTCTCGCAGACCGGGTATCTAACCGTCGATTTCTCGGCGCGCAAGCTGACGCTGGTCGGGCGCGGGATCGGCATGAAGCTGCCGGGGTTCGAGGAATTCGGCGTCGAGCAGGCGGGCTGGCAGGACCATGACGCGCTGGCCGCCGAGCACGAGGCGTTCTTCGCCTCGGTCCTGGACAGCGCGCCGGTGCTGGTGGACGCGGCGGCGGGTACCCGCGCTCTTGCGGCGGCGCTCGCGGTTAGTAAGTCAATCGCGCAGAGCCGGGCGATCGCGGAAGCGAGCGGGTTGATCCCGAAGGTTTAGGGTTAGCGGGGCAGATACCCCAGCACATCTTCGCTGCCCATCACATGCCCGTAGATCATGTTGATGATCTCCAACTCTTTGAGATGCAGGGCGTGATCCCCGGCGGCGCAGGCATCTTCCACCACGATCACGTCAAAACTCTCATCGGCCAGGCTGCGCACGGTGGAGGAGACGCATTGATCGGTGAAAATTCCGGCGCAGATGACATGGGTGATGCCTATATTGTTCAGGATCAGGCGCAGGTTCGTTCCGGTCAGGGCTGAATCTGTGGTTTTCGCCACCTGGATTTCGCCGGGCAGGGGGCGCAGTTGTGGCACGATCTGCGAAGCCAACTCGTCCTTGGGCAGCAGCAGGTTGTTCCAGCCGGGCATTTTCTGCGAGAGCGAGCGGTCGCGTCCGTCGGCGGTCTGGCAGGCGATGCGCGCGAACAGGACCTCATGCCCTCCCTCACGAAAAGCCTTGATCAGCATTGCGATGTTCGGGATCACCGTGTCGTGCATACGCGCATGGAACGGTGTCCAGGCGTCGTAGCGGGCGCGCTCGCCGGCGCTCAGTGTCGCCGGGTCGGGGCGTTCGAGATAGGTGTTTTGCACATCGATGACCAGCAGCGCCGTTTTGCCTTTCACCAGCACCGGGTCTTCCGGTTCTGGTGCGCCATCGTAATAGAGCGAGCGGAAATCGGTTTTCCAGCCGGTCATCGTGCGTCCCTTCTTAACCGAGTTGCTGCTTCACAGCCTCATTCACCAAGGCCGGGTTACCCTTGCCTGCCATCGCCTTCATCACCTGGCCGACGAAGAAGCCAAAGAGCTTGTCCTTGCCCGATTTGTATTCCGCGACCTTGTCCGGATTGGCGGCCAAAACCTGCGCCACGGCGGCGTCGATCGCGCCCGTGTCGGTGACCTGGCGCAGGCCTTTTTCCTCGACGATCGCCGCCGGGGATTTGCCGGTTTCCACCATCTCCTCGAACACATCCTTGGCGATGCGGCCATTGATGGTCTTGTCCGAGATCAGATCGATCAATTCGCCCAACGCCGCAGCGGAGACCGGGGAGGTTTCGATCGTGGCGCCTGTGCGGTTGAGGGCGGCGAAGAAGTCCCCGGAGATCCAGTTCGCGGCAAGGCGCGCATCGCGGCCTTTGGCGACGGTCTCGTAGAAATCCGCCGTGGCCTGTTCGGCGACGAGGACGCCCGCGTCGTAAAACGGAATACCGTATTCGTCGCAGAAACGGCGGCGTTTCTCGTCGGGCAGTTCGGGCAGATGCGCCTTCAAGCCCTCGACCCAATCCGCGTCGAGGATCAGCGGCAGCAGGTCCGGTTCCGGGAAATACCTGTAATCATGCGCATCTTCCTTGGAGCGCATGGACCGCGTCTCGCCGCGCGCGGGATCGTAGAGGCGGGTTTCCTGAACGACCTCGCCGCCATTTTCCCAGACCTCGATCTGGCGCTTCGCCTCGGCCTCGACGGCATGCATGACAAAGCGCACCGAGTTCACGTTTTTGATTTCGCAGCGCGTACGGAATTCCTCGCCCGGTTTGCGCACGGAGACGTTGACGTCCGCGCGCATGGAGCCTTCCTCCATGTTGCCGTCGCAGGTGCCGAGGTAGCGTAGGATCTGACGGATCTTGCGCAGATACGCCCCGGCCTCCTCGGGCGAGCGGATATCCGGCTCGGAGACGATTTCCATCAGGGCCACGCCTGCACGATTCAAATCTATTACTGATTTGGACGGATGCTGGTCGTGCATGGATTTGCCCGCATCCTGTTCGAGATGCAGCCGCGTGATGCCGATGTGCTTGATCGTGCCGTCCTGCAACTCGATCTCGACATCGCCGGTGCCAACGACGGGGTGGGCGAACTGGCTGATCTGATAGCCCTGCGGCAGATCGGCGTAGAAATAATTCTTACGGTCGAAGCGCGAGAACAGATTAATCTGCGCCTTCAGCCCCAGCCCGGTGCGCACGGCCTGGGCAACACATTCGCGGTTGATCACCGGCAACATGCCGGGGAAGCCAGCGTCAATGAAGCTGACATGCGCGTTCGGCGCGCCGCCATAGGTGGCCGACGCGCCCGAGAAGAGTTTGGAGTTCGAAATCACCTGGGCGTGAACTTCAAGCCCGACGACGATTTCCCATGTGCCTGTCGCACCTTCCAGCATATACGCCATGTTTTAAGCCCTCAGCTGCGGCAGTGCGGAGAAACCAGCGGCGCGTTCCAGCGCCGCTGAGACCGCAAAAACCGTCTCTTCGTCGAAATGTTTGCCGATCACCTGCAAGCCCAGTGGTAGACCCTCGGCGCTCACGCCGGCGGGCACGCTCATCGCCGGAACCCCGGCGAGCGAGGCCGGGACGGTAAAAACATCGTTGAGATACATCGTCACCGGATCGTCCATTTTCTCGCCCAGGCCAAACGCGGTGGAGGGCGCGGTCGGCGTCAGGATCGCGTCGACGTTCTCGAAGGCCTGGTTGAAATCACGCAGGATCAGCGCGCGGACTTTTTGCGCCTTCAGGTAATAGGCGTCGTAATAGCCGTGGGAGAGCACATAAGTGCCGATCATGATGCGCCGCTTCACCTCCGCGCCGAAACCGGCGGCGCGGGTGCGCTCGTACATGTCGATCAGATCCTCGCCATCGACCCGCGCGCCAAAGCGCACACCGTCGTAGCGGGCAAGATTGGAGGACGCCTCTGCCGGGGCGACGATGTAATATACCGCGAGGCCGTATTTGGTGTGCGGCAGCGAGATATCGACGATTTCAGCGCCCTGTTCGCGCAGCCAGGAAATGCCCTGGTCCCAAAGTGCGGCGACTTCAGCGTTCATCCCGTCCATGCGGTACTCGGCGGGAATGCCGATGCGCAGACCTTTGATGCTGCGTTTGGTCGCGGCGCGGAAGTCGGGGACTTCGCGTTCGGCGCTGGTGGAATCCTTCGGGTCGAACCCGGCCATCGCCTGTAGCAGGATGGCGTTGTCCTCGACGGTGCGCGCCATCGGTCCGGCCTGGTCGAGCGAGGAGGCGAAGGCGATGATGCCAAAGCGCGAGCAGCGGCCATAGGTGGGCTTGATACCGGCGAGGCCGGTGAACGAGGCGGGCTGGCGGATCGAGCCGCCGGTATCCGTGCCGGTCGCGCCCAGCGCCATACGCGCCGCAACCGCCGCCGCCGAACCGCCAGACGAGCCGCCGGGGACGAGTTTCGCGTCCGAGCCGTTGCGCTGCCACGGGCTGATCACCGGGCCGTAGCCCGAGGTGATGTTGGACGAGCCCATCGCGAATTCGTCGAGATTGGCCTTACCCAGGCAGACCGCGCCCGCGGCAAGCAGCTTGCCCGAGACGGTGCTCTCGTAAGGCGGCACGAACGGCTCGAGGATTTTGCTCGCGGCCGTGGTACGTACGCCCGCAGTGCAGAAGAGGTCCTTTATGGCCAGCGGAATCCCGGTCAGCGGCCCGGCCTCGCCCGCGGCGATGCGCGCGTCCGCGGCCTTGGCCTGTTCCAGCGCCAGTTCCGGGGTCGTGGTGATATAGGCGTTAAGCTGCGGGTTCAGCTTCTCCACTGCGGCATTATGCGCGGTGGTCAGCTCCACAGCCGAGATTTTGCGCGCCGCGAGGTCGGCCCCCGCCTGCGCGATGGTCAGATTTGTCAGGCTCATTCCACTACTTTCGGTACGGCAAAAAATTGACCGGCACGGTCGGGCGCGTTGGCGAGGATCTGATCGGCGATGCCGCCATCCGTCACCACATCCTCGCGCAGGCGCATGGCCATCTGCGCGCCGCCGGAGAGCGGCTCCATGCCGTCCACGTTGACTTCATTCAACTGGTCCACATAGCCCAGAATCGCGTTCAGCTCGGTTTGCAGCGTCGCCACCTCGGCGTCTGCAACACGGATTCGGGCCAGTTTCGCAATACGGCGTACCGTTGCGGTATCGAGCGACATTCATTCACCCCTTGGGTTTCAAGCGAGGCCGGACCATAACCGCGCGCATGAAGCTCTTCAACCTCACGGAATTTTTAAACCTGATCCCGCCGGGCGCGCGCCTCCTCGGGTTGGACCCGGGCAGTAAGCGCATCGGTGTCGCGCTCTCGGACGTTAACCGGCGCATCGCCAGCCCCTACGCCACGCTGACGCGCGCCAAGCTCAAGCAGAACGCCGCCGAGGTGGCTGCGATTGTGGCGCGCGAGGGGGTGGGCGGGCTGATTATTGGCCTGCCGCTGGACGAGGACCAAAAACTCGGCCCCAGCGCCCAGGCGGCGCGCGACTGGGCGCATGCGATGGCGGCGGCGACCGGCCTGCCCGCCGCGTTGCAAGATGAGAGCTTCTCCACCGCCGATACCCACGAACACCTGATCGCGGCGGGCATCAGCCGTGAGCGCCGGGGCGAGATCATCGACAAAATGGCCGCCGCCGCGATCTTGCAACGCGCGCTGGATCTCTTGGCAAAGAGTTAATTGCTTGCGTGTGTGGCGCGGCTGGTTTACCTCGCGCGCCATATAACAAGCAGGAGCCAGCCATGACCGCTATTGCCGATATCGTCGCCCGCGAAATCCTGGACAGCCGGGGCAACCCGACCGTTGAAGTGGATGTGTTGCTCGAATCCGGCGCCTTTGGCCGCGCCGCCGTCCCCTCCGGCGCCTCGACCGGCGCGCATGAGGCTGTTGAACTGCGCGACGGCGACATGGACCGCTTCGGCGGCAAGGGTGTGGAAAACGCCATCCAAGCGGTCGAGACCGAAATCCTCGACGCGATCGGCGGGCTGGACGCCGAAGAACAGGTCGCCATCGATGAACTGATGATCGACCTCGATGGCACGCCCAATAAATCCCGCCTGGGTGCGAACGCCATCCTCGGCGTCTCGCTCGCCGTGGCCAAGGCTGCCGCCGCAGACAACGGCATGCCGCTGTACCGCTACATCGGCGGCGTCTCGGCCCGCGTCCTGCCAGTGCCGATGATGAACATCGTCAACGGCGGCCAGCATGCCGACAACCCGATCGACATCCAGGAATTCATGATCCAGCCGGTCGGCGCATCCTCGCTCGCGGAAGCCGTGCGCATAGGCTCTGAAATCTTCCACGCGCTGAAGAAGTCCCTCTCCGAAGCCGGACATAACACCAATGTCGGCGACGAGGGCGGTTTCGCCCCGAACCTAAAATCCGCCGACGAGGCGCTTGGCTTCATCACCAAGGCGGTCGAGCGCGCGGGCTATCGCCCCGGCGAGGATGTCACCTTCGCGCTCGATTGCGCCGCGACGGAGTTTTTCAAGGACGGCATCTACAACCTGCACGGCGAAGGCAAGAAATACGACGCCGCCGGGTTCATCGACTACCTGGAAGACCTCGCCAACCGCTATCCCATCGCCTCGATCGAGGACGCCTGCGCCGAGGATGACTGGGCGGGCTGGAAGCTGCTGACCGAGCGTCTGGGCAAGAAGCTCCAGCTCGTCGGCGATGATCTTTTCGTCACCAACCCGATCCGCTTGAAGCGCGGCATCGAGATGGGCACCGCCAACGCCATCCTGGTCAAGGTCAACCAGATCGGCACGCTGACCGAAACATTGGAAGCCGTAGAGATGGCACACCGCGCCGGGTACACAGCCGTCATGTCCCACCGCTCGGGCGAGACCGAGGACTCCACCATCGCCGACCTCGCGGTCGCGACAAATTGCGGGCAGATCAAAACCGGTTCGTTGGCCCGCTCCGACCGGACCGCAAAGTACAACCAACTGATGCGCATCGAGGCCGAGCTTGGCCCGATTTCGCGCTATTACGGCCCGGCGCTGCTTAGCCGCCGGTAAGATCAAGAACGCCGGGCGGCGTTTTTGAGCGCCGCCCGGTCCTCGATGATTTGCGTTGCAGTACTGCGTAAAAACCCGGTAAACTAGGAGTCGTGGTGGAAGGGCACCTGCTGCACTAGAGCTAGGGGCTCATCGCCATTATTGGCCACTCTGGATCAGGAGACTCCCATGTCGAGCCTCGCCATTTCCTACGACAGTCCAAGCGTCGCGAACCCCCTCGATCTCGTCGAGCAGGTAATCTCCGCCAATGACTGGGTCTTCGACCGCCGCTCCGAGTCGGACATGGCCGCCGAGGCTCCCGGAAAATGGTGCGATTACGGCCTATATTTTTGCTGGTCGGACGAAATCTCGGTGATGCATTTCTCTTGCGCCTTCGATCTCAAAGCGCCCGAGAAGCGCCGCGGCGCGCTTTATGAGCTGCTAGCCAAAGCCAATGAGAAACTCTGGATCGGCCATTTCGGCATGGACGATGAGACCGGCATGCCGATCTACCGCCATTCGGTCTTGCTGCGCGGCGCACCCAGCGCGTCCGCCGAGTCGATCGAGGATCTCGTTGATATCGCGCTAACCGAGTGCGAGCGCTTCTTCCCGGCGTTCCAGTTTGTCCTCTGGGGTGGTAAGTCCCCGGCCGAAGCGCTGGAAGCTGCCATGCTGGAATGTGTCGGCGAAGCATAACACGGATGAGACAATGACAACCAAAACGGCAGGACTCCCGGCGATTCTTCTGGTCGGCGGTGGGCGGATGGGAGGCGCGATGCTGGCCGGATGGCGCGAGCGCGGCCTGAGCGAGGCGGTCGTGGTGGACCCCTCCGAGCAGGCAGCGGCGCTGGTCGGGGCTGGGGTGCGCGTGGTCAAGGATGTCGCCGATATCCCGCCAGGCTTCTTGCCCGAGGCTGTGGTGCTCGCAGTCAAGCCGCAAATGGCGGCCGACGCGCTGCCCGATTACGCGCGTTTCGCCGGACGGGCCGTGTTCATCTCGATCATGGCGGGCAAAACGCTGCACGCGGTGGGCGCCATGCTCGGCGTCAAGGCCGCGATTGTGCGTGCCATGCCCAACACCCCAGCGGCGGTACGCCAAGGGATCACCGTGGCGGTCGCAGGCGGGCATGTCTCCGCCCACCAGAAGGCGCTGGCCGATACGCTGCTTGCCGCCACCGGGCAGATTGCCTGGGTCGAGGACGAGGATCTGCTGGACCCGGTCACGGCGATATCCGGTGGTGGACCAGCTTATGTATTTCTTTTGGCCGAGTTGATGGAGCAGGCCGGGCTGGACCAAGGCATCCCCCCCGAACTCGCCCGCCAGATGGCGCGACAGACGATTATTGGCTCAGCAGCACTGCTTGCATCCTCCGCGGAAGATGCCGCGCAACTGCGGATAGCCGTCACCTCGCCTAAAGGCACGACAGAACGCGCCCTCGCAGTGTTGCGCGCGAATGACGCTTGGCCAAAAAATTTCGCCGAAGCGATCCAAGCTGCCACAGAACGGTCACGAGAGCTCTCCGCTTAATGGACATCGCTTAACCCGGTTGCTAAACCCGCGCCGGTCTCTAAGTTTTGGTCTAACCGGAAAGTCAGCTTATGAAAATTGTAGCCTGCAACAGCAACCGCCCTCTGGCCGAAGCTGTCGCCGCCGGTTTGAATCTGCCCCTCGCCAAGGCTTCCGTCCGCCGCTTCGCGGATATGGAGGTTTTTGTGGAAATCCACGAGAACGTGCGCGGCGAGGACGTCTTTGTCATCCAGTCCACCTCTTATCCGACCAACGATAATCTGATGGAACTGCTGATCACCCTGGACGCACTGCGCCGGGGTTCGGCGCGGCGCATCACGCCGGTCATCCCGTATTTCGGCTACGCCCGTCAGGATCGTAAATCCGGTCCGCGTACGCCGATCTCGGCCAAGCTGGTCGCCAACCTTATCACCGAGGCGGGCGCCAACCGCGTCCTGACGATGGACCTGCACGCCGGGCAGATCCAAGGCTTCTTCGACATTCCAGTGGACAATCTCCCCGCGGCGCCCTTGTTCTCGCACGATATCGAGGAACGCTTCGCTGGGCGCGACCCGATCATTGTCTCCCCCGATGTTGGCGGCGTGCTGCGCGCGCGCATCATCGCTCGTCGGCTGAACACCGACCTCGCGATCATCGACAAACGCCGCGAGCGTGCGGGCGTCTCCGAGGTGATGAACATCATCGGCGAAGTTGAAGGCCGAGATTGCATCATCATCGACGATATCGTCGATTCTGGCGGCACGCTGTGCAACGCCGCCGAGGCCCTGCTGGGCGCCGGCGCGCGCTCGGTCAGCGTCTATATCAGCCACGGCGTCCTCTCCGGTGGAGCTGTCGCGCGTATCGCCGCGTCCCCGATCGAGATGATGACCATCACGGATTCGATTGCCGGGACCGAAGCCGTGCGCCTGGCGCATAACGTGCGCCAACTCTCCATTGCGCCGTTGCTGGCCGAGGCGATGCGGCGTATTTCCACCGAAAGCTCGGTGAGCTCGCTGTTCGATTAAACCGACATAAAAGGAGGACGGGATGAAACTCTTCTATTCGCCAGGAGCTTGCTCGCTTGGCATTCACGTCCTCCTGCAAGAAATCGGCAAGCCGTTTGAGATCGAGAAGGTCGATTTCACCGCCGCCGCGCAGTACAAGCCTCCGTTTACCTCGGTGAACCCGAAATCCAAGGTGCCTGTACTGCAACGCGACGATGGGTCAATCCTGACCGAACTTCCCGCCATCGCGTTCTATCTCGCGCGCAGCAACCCCGAGAAAAACTTGGCGCCCACGGACATCGAGGGCGAGGCGCGGGCGCTGGAAGTGCTCGACTACATGGTCGCCACCGTCCACATGCGCGGCTTTACCCGCATCTTCCGCCCCGGCACGTTTACCCCCTCGGCGGTTGACGAGGAACATATCCAGCAAACAGGCCGCGCGATCGTGGCGCAGGGGTTTGAGGTTTTGGCGCCGGTGCTTGGGGATAAGGATTACCTGCTGGGAGATTTCTCGGTGGCTGACGCGGTGCTGTTCTATTTGGAATTCTGGGCGCGTCGGCGGGCAAAAACCCCCCTGCCGCCTGCCTTCGATGCCCATCTGGACCGCATGCTCGCCCGCCCGTCGGTGCAGCGCGCGCTCAAGGCCGAGGGTCTCGCCTAGGTGCTGGCGGCGACCCCTTTCTGGTTCTTGCGCCACGGACAGACTGATTTCAACGCTGCCGGGTTGAGCCAGGGGGCGCTGGATATTCCGCTCAACGCCGTTGGCCGCGCCCAGGCGCAAGCCGCCGGCCCGTTGCTCGCGGACAAGGGCATTGTCTCGATCATCTCCTCGCCAATGCTGCGCACGCGCGAGACAACCGCGCTGGTGAACGAGGCGCTTGGGCTGGAGGTCGGGTTCGAGCCAGACCTGCGCGAGGTCGTCTTCGGCGGGATGGAAGGCAAGCCGCTGCACCCCTGGTTCCCAAAATGGATGGATGGCAGCTACACGCCCGAAGGCGCTGAAACCTTCGCAGCGCTGACTATACGCACACGCTTTGCGATGTCGCGCGTGTTGGCGCAACCCGGCCCCGTGCTTGTCGTCGCGCACGGCGGCATTTTCCGCGCCTTGCGCGATCTGATGGGCCTGTCGCGCGAGGGGCTGACGCAGAATGCCATGCCCATGTACTGCGAACCGACACCCGATGGCTGGCGAGTTACGGCGATTTAGCCCGTACCGCAGTTGACCATCCACGGCGTGCCATAGCGGTCGGTCACCATGCCAAAGCGCTTCGCCCAAAATGTCTCTTCAAGCGGCATGGTAATTGTTTCCCCCGCCGCCAGGGCGTTAAAAATCACGGTCGCCTTGGTCGGATCCTCGATGCCGATGGAGATAGAGAATCCTGCGGGTTGCCGGTAATGATCGGTGGGCGCGTCGCCGCCCATTAAAACCGTTTGGCCAACGGCCAACGTGGTATGGATAATTTTATCGCCCCAACCTGCGGGCGTTTCCATCGGCGCTTGCGCGTAGGTCATCATGAAGGTGATTTTGCCGCCCAGCACGGTCTCGTAAAATTTAAAAGCCTCCGCGCAGGAGCCGTTGAAGCCAAGATAAGGGTTAATCTGCATGGTTCTTCTCCACACTTGCAGAACCCAACCCTACCACGGCGCCACGGCTGTTCCCGTGAAATTCAGGCAATCCCTAAACGTTCAGCGTCACCGCGACGGGCACATGGTCCGAGGGCTGTTCCCAATTACGCGCCTCTTGCAGGATTTTGTAACTGACCAGCCCTGGGGCGAGGTCTCGGCTCACCCAGACATGGTCGAGCCGCCGTCCCCGGTTGGACACCGCCCAGTCGCGGTTACGATAGGACCACCAAGTGTAGAGTTTCTGCGTCGCGGGCACAAAATGGCGCACCGCGTCGGTAAATCCTTGGCCCATCCATGCGTTCAACCCCTCGGTCTCAGGCGGGGTGTGGCTGACGATGCCGAGAAGCTGCTTGTGGTTCCAGACATCGTGCTCCAGCGGGGCGATGTTCAGATCCCCGACCAGCACGGCGCGCTGCGGCGGATAATCGGCGAAATGCGCTTGCGTCTGCGCGATAAAGTCCAGCTTATGGGCAAATTTGTCGTTATGATCGGGATCGGGAACGTCGCCGCCTGCGGGCACGTAGAAATTATGCACGACGAGCGGCGCTCCGCCAGTCTCGACTCGCGCCGAGAGATGGCGACAATCCTTCTTACCGCACCAGTCGGGCGTGTCCTCGCAAAGCGCAAGCGGCAGACGCGAAAGAATGGCAACGCCGTTATAGCCTTTCATGCCGCGCTTGAGCACGTAAGGAAGGCCGATCTCGCCCGCAATGGCTTCCGGGAACAACTCATCGGGGACTTTGGTTTCCTGCAGGCAGACCACATCGGGGCGCAGACCTCCGACGAGTTTATGCAGCAGGCTCTGACGGAGGCGCAGCGAGTTGATGTTCCAGGTGGCGACAGTGAGTTCCATCGCGCCTATCTACAGGGCCTTGGGTAAAAATCTACCCGCCGTTGGAAATCGGCCCGGTGCTGGCATGGTACTGAAACAATGAACTGGGATATGGCCCGCCCGGAAGAATATCATAGAGGCTGACCCGCGTCTGGCGGTTCTGCGCATCGGTCACGACCCATTGGCGTAATTCCAGCGGCGCGGTCGAAAAGACCAGTGTGAGCGTACCGGCTGCGGGTTTGTCCTTGCGGATCAGCGTGATGTCATCCTCACCAGGCTGACGCTGAATTGCAGTCACGATCACGCCGCCTGAGCTAAGGTCCACGTGTTTGTCCAACAGAATGCCGAGCGGGGTACTACCCAACGGGATATTGGTGACCTGGTTAAGCGCCGGATCAACATAAACAAGAAGCCCGAAACCAGCCACG
>DAOMCN010000017.1:0-11751 GCA_035427885.1 Acidocella sp.
ACATGGGCGGACTTTCGATCTTGTCGTGATGAGGCTGTATTAAAGCGCCGCATTTCATTTGTATAATTGATTATAATGCTTATTATTATCAAAATAAATTATTGATTGCGGCAAATGACCCTGGATCAACTCAAAATCTTCGTCGCCGTCGCCGAGCGCGAACACGTCACCCGCGCCGCCGAGGCGCTGAATCTGACGCAATCAGCCGCCTCCGCCGCCATCGCCGGGCTAGAACAACAATTCGGGTTGAAACTGTTCGACCGGATCGGCCGTGGCATCGTCCTCACCGAGGCGGGAAGCCTGCTGCTGGGCGAAGCCCGCGCCACCCTCGCGCGCGCCCACGCCGCGGAAATCGCCATGATGGAACAAGCTGGGCTGAACCGGGGACGGCTGACCCTCTGCGCCAGCCAGACCATCTCAAGCTACTTCCTGCCCCGTAAACTGGTGAAATTCCACGCCCAATACCCCGGCATCGAACTCATCGTCTCTGTCGGCAATACCGCTCAGGTCGCCCGCGCCGTCCAGGACGGCGCAGCCGAAATCGGCTTCGTTGAAGGCCCGGTGACAGACCCGAACCTCGCCGTGGAAGCCGTCGGCGTGGACCAGATGATCGTCGTCGTGCCCCCGGGACATCGCTGGGCCGGACAAACGCACATCCCAACCCGCGAACTCGCCGAAGAAAACTGGATCTCCCGCGAGGAAGGCTCAGGCACACGGGACGCCTTCGTCCGCGCCCTGGAAGCCCTCGGCCTGCCCGCCAATAAACTCCACATCAGCATCTCCCTCCCATCGAACGAAGCCGTCCGCGCCGCCGTCGAGGAAGGTGCTGGAGCCGCCGCACTCTCCTCCCTCGTCTGCGCCGAAAGCCTCAAAACCAAAGCCCTCGCCCAAGCCAACCTCACCCTCCCAGCCCGAACCTTCAGCGCTGTCCAACACAACCAACGCTACCGCTCCCGCGCCGCCGCCGCATTGCTGGCAACCATCCGGCAGTGAGAGGGAGGAGGCCAGCAAGGCCTGGGGGCGCTGCCCCTGGCATTGCTGGCCTCCTCCCTAACCGCCGCGAGGGACGTCGATTTCGCCTTCCTGGGCTTTGGGTGGGGTTGGCCGTGTGCCGCCGGTTGCGCGCCAGCGTTGCATTTTCCAGACGTAGGCCAGGACTTCGGCGCAGGCGCGGTAGAGGGCGACGGGGACGTGTTCGCCGGGTTCGACGTGGCGGTACACGGCGCGGGCGAGGGGCGGGGCTTCGACGATGGGGATACCGTGGCCGCGTCCCCGGCTGATGATTTCGGCGGCGAGGAGGCCAACGCCTTTGGCCAGCAGCATGGGCGCGCGGTCCGATCCGCGCCGGTAGCGGATGGCGACGGCGTAGTGGGTTGGGTTGGTGACGATGACGGAGGCTTCCTGAACGCGGTTCATTTGCCGGGCGCGGGCAAGTTTGCGCGCGATCATGCGTTGGCGGCTGCGCACATGCGGGTTGCCGCCGGTTTCTTTCATTTCATCGCGGATTTCGTTGTCCGACATCATCAGTTTCTGCCGGTGCAGCCAGTATTGCAGGCCCATATCCGCGCCCGCGAGGAGGGTGATCACGACGCAGATCGTGCTGATAACGCTGAGATTAAGCGCCATCACCGGCCCGGCGACGGGTTGGTTGAGGGCTGCGAGGGCTGAGAAATCGGGTTTGTGCCGGTAGATCATATCCGCGCCAGCGCCCCCGATGACGATGAATTTGAGCAATGCCTTGCCGGTTTCCGACATGCCGGATTTGGAGAAGAGCTGGCCCAGCCCGTGTGCGGGCATCAGCTTGGAGAGATCGGGCTTGAGTGAGGCGAGGGCGAACACCCAACCGCCGGAGGCGAAGCTGGAGACGACGGCGAGGACGGCGATCAGCCCCAGCAGCGGGCCGATCGCAAGCATCATCGTCTCACTCCAATCCATTGCGGCGGCGGTTGGCGCGGTGCCCGCCTGGCTCAGCCAGGTGGCGCAGTAACTCTCCAACCGCCCCCCGATCCCCGCCGCCGCACTCAGAGCGAGCGTGGTGATGATCACGATGACGGCGGCCTTGGGCAGGTCCGCCGATCGGTGGACATTCCCCTGTTCGGCGGCCTGGCGGAGCCGCTTTTCGGTTGGCGCGTGGCGTTTGTCGTCGCCAGAGCCCTCAGCCATGGTGGAGCATGAGGCTGATGGCGTTCATCCCCAGCGTGATCAGGTGGTGCAGAATATTTGGCAGGTAAAACACCGAGCCGGCCAGTACCCATAGTCCGGTGAGGATGAGCAGCGGGAAGCCGATGGTCAGCAGGTTCATCTGCGACGCGAAGACAGTGGTCAGCCCAACAGTGAGGTTGACGCAGAGCGACACCGCGACGACCGGCAGCGCCAGGAGGACGGCGGCGCTGATCAGATTGCCGCCCAGCCCTGCGAGGTCCGCCACGGAGGAGATCGGCGCGACGCCAACGCCGTTTTGGAAGGAATGCGCGATAGCGGCGAACAGCCACAGCGGCCCCCCGGCGGCGAGGTAGCCCAGCATCCCGGCCCAGAGCATGATGTTATAGAGGACCGGCGTGGTGCCCGAGGCCTCGCGGAACTGCAATTCTGCGAAGCTCAGCCCCATTGCGAGTCCGGCGATTTCCCCGGCGCTGGCCACGGCGGCGATGACGATCTGCATGACCATGCCGATCATGGCGCCGAAGGCGATCTGGATGAAGCCGGTGAAAATCGCGGTCAGCGGGTCGCCGGGAAACGCGGGCAGGTTGGGCAGCCAGAGCGCAAGACAGAAGGCGAAGGTTGCCGCCAGGACAGATTTGACCACGCCGGGGATCATCGCCGAGCCATAGATCGGCGCGGTCAGGAACAGTCCGGTGATGCGCAGAAACGGCCAGAGGAAATGGCCAAGCCAGAGCATCACCTGGGCCTGGTCTATGACCATGTCTGGCGCACCATCGAGGCGGCGTGGGAGATGAAGGAGATTTCCAGGTTCTCGAACATCCGCAGCGCGCCAAACCCGCCGAACAGCGCGATGGCGATCATGGCGACGGTCTTTGGCAACAGGCTGAAGGTCGCGTCCTCGATCTGAAACGCGGATTGAACAATCGCGGTGCCGAGGCCGACGGCCAGCAATATGGCGATCATCGGCCCGATGGCGGAGATTTCCGTCGAGTACGCAATATAGAGCAGCTTGATGTAGAGCGGCACTGCGCTACGACGCGGCGAAGCTGTTGGCGATGGAGCCCAGCACCAGCACCCAGCCGTGGATCGAGACGAACATCAGCAGTTTCAGCGGCAGGGAGATCAGCGTCGGTGAGACCATGATCATGCCGAGCGACATCAGGATCGAGGCGACGGCAAGGTCGATCAGGACAAAGGGGACATAGATCAGAAAGCCGATCTGAAACGCGGTCTCCAGCTCCGAGGTCGCGAAGGCGGGGACCAGCACGCTAAAGGGCACGTCTTTGGGCGAGGCGTAGTGGCCGCCGCTGAGGTCTGCGAAAAGATGCAGAGGCTCCTTGCGGGTTTGCGCGAGCATGAAATCCCGCTCGGGCGGTTCGGCGGCGGTGATCGCCTGGGAGAAGCTGATCTGTCCGTTGAGATACGGCGTCAGCGCGAGGTCCTGTTCCTGTTGGATGACCCCGCGCATGACAAAGACGGTCAGCGCCAGCGCCAGCGCGGTCAGCACCATGTTGGGCGGCGTGGTCTGTAACCCCAAGGCTTGGCGCAGCACGGAGAGGACGATGATGATGCGCGTGAACGCGGTGGTGAGCAGCAACAGCCCCGGCAGGAACGCCAGCGCGGTGATGACGAGCAGGGTCTGGACGTTGAGCGAGTAGGATGCGCCGCCTTTGTTGGCGACCGCATTGAGCAGCGTCAGCCCGTCCGTTGGTTCGGCGTGGGCGGTGGTGGCGAGGAGGGGGAGGAGGCATAATGCCAGGATGAATGCGCAATTTTTGCGCAAAGTGTTGTTCATTGCGTGTCGAGCCTACCGATGGAGGTCATGCCGTTGCGTCCGGCGCCGATGAGAAAACGCTGCCCCTGCGCCTCAACAATCAACAGCGTGTTCTGTCCGCCCAGAGGCCGCGAGGCGAGGAGCTTGATCTGCGCCTGATCCGCGTTGCGCTGTCCCCAGGCGCTGGCGCGCAAGCGGCGGACCAGTAGCGTTGCGCCCATAAGCACGCCGAAAATAACCACCAGCGACCCAAGCGACGAGGCGACGAGCGAGAAGCCGGGATTATCAAGCATCTCAGTTCTGTACGACGAGGTTAGTAATATACGCGGCGGTGAACGGGTTAGCTGGGGTGTAATTGGCGCTGTGCGTAAGCACACTGTTGGCGATATTCACGCAGTTCTGCGTCAGCGTATTGCGCGCGTCCGGGTCTTTCAGTGATTTTACCGTTTGGCTCATCAGCAGGCTGATAATTTCGGATTTGATGATGGGCTGCAGCGCAGTAAACGCGGTGAGCGCGTTGGGGTCGCGGGTGGCGAACTGGAGGTCGAGCTGCACCATCGCGGAGGTCGGGTCGCTGCTATCCGCCGGAGCGTTGATGACAATGCTCGGGAGCTGCGCGAAGACAATCGGCTTGACGGGGGCGGCCTTAGGTTTGGCGTTGGCGGCGGGGTGGTGCGGCATGAATTCCATCACGCCGACTGTGCCGCCAATTCCTGCGACAAGCAGGGCGGCAACGCCGCCGAGGACGATGATTTTGTTCATTACGATAAGTCCTGTTCTTCAAAAAATTAAACAGCAGTCAGCAGAGATTCGAACATGGTGTGCGCGATACTGATCACCTGCGCCGCCGCCTGGTAGGCCTGCTGGTAGTTGGTCAGCATGATCGCCTGCTTGTCGGAGGAAACGCCGCTGACGGTTTGCAGATTGCTGGTAGCGCTGGTGACCTGCGTGGCGGCGGCGGCGCTGAGTTGTTGCGCGGCTTGTGCGTTGCTGCCCAGCGCAGTGCTAAAGCCAACAATGCTCTGTTGCAGGGTACCGTCAGCCGTAGCGCCGGAGGCGGTCCAGAGTGTCGCCATGCGGGCGGCATTGCTGCCGCTGTTGCTGCCGCCTGGGGTGAGGGTGAGGGTGTCTCCGCTGGCGGGCGCGCCGGTGATGGGCAGTTGCCAATACATCCCCGAAGCGCCGCCGGAGGGGTACGCTACCGCGACATTGCCGCCGTTGCTGCCCAGCGTGCCGCTGGCGATGGCGGTGCCGGGGCTGGCGGAGGTGGAGACCGTGTACGCAGTTGCGGAGGTGAAGGTGAGTTGCAAATTCTGCCCGAAATAACTCGAAGGAATCACGGCCGCATTGCTCGCGGGCGTGGCGGTGACGGTATCAGTGCCGCTGGTGATGCTACCGCCGTTGCTGTTCAGAATCGAACCGCCGCTTTGCAGCGTTCCAGCGGTGGCGACGTAAGGATCAGCCGCGGCAATCGCATTCGGGTCGGTCGCGGTGACGGCAATCCCCGTGGCGGCGTTAGGCGCTGGGTTGAGCACGAAGCTATCGCCATTGGCGGGCGTGCCGGTAATCCCCAGCGTCATCCCGGCGAAGCTCGGCGGCGTCGTGGTGCTGGTATAGCTCTGGCCGCTGGCCTGGTTGGTGGCGCTCCAGCCTGCGGTGGCGCTGTAGGCGAGGGTAAACGGACCTCCATTGGTCGGCAGCGCGCTTGGGTTGGTGATCTGCGCCGTCACCGTCGCGCCGCCGGTATTCGTGGTGTTCGCGAGAACGCTTGGGTTGGGCACGGAGAAAAGCGCACTGCCCTGGGTGCCTGAGGGCGTCAGCCCTTGCGCCTGCGTATTGTTGACGCTGATGGCAAAAACGGTGGCGAGGGCGTTCAGCCCTTGCAGCGCGGTGGAGCCGGCCTGATAGGAGGTGATGCTGCTGCCGATCGCCCCGTCACTGGCGCCGGCGCTCACCGGGATGGCGTTGGTTCCGGCGGTAACGCCGGGCGCGGTGGTGCCGCTGCCTGGAACGACGTTGAGCGTCTGCGTCCCGCTCTGGTCGAGCAGCATGGTCCCGCCCGCGGCGACGATGACGGAGCCGTTCGGCTGAGGCAGAGTGTTTACCGAAAGCAGGCTGGAGAGCGCATTCAACGCGCCCTGCTGCTGGTCCAGTAAGCTGGGATTGTTGGGTGAGCTGACAAGGCTTTTATTGATCTGCGCCAATTGGCCGAGCAGGTTGTTCGCTGAGGCAACGCTTTGCGTCAGCGTCTGCGTCGCATTGCTCAGCGTTCCGTTCATCACCCCGGCGGCGCTGGAGAAGCTGCTGGCGACGCTTTGTGCGTCGGAGAGCGCGGTCTGGCGCTGCGCCGTGCTCGTCGGGTTCGCGGCGAGCGTGCTGACGTCCAGAAAGAACTGATTGACGGAGGATTGCACATTGCCGTTATTCGCCAGCGCGTTGGAGAGAGTGGTCAGTGCGCTGGCCTGGTTGCTCGCTGCCTGGGACGCGCTATTGGCGCTACGCAGCAGGGACGCGGCGAAACCGCTGGCGGCGCGCACGATCTGCGGCGCGGTCACGCCGGTCCCGGGCAGGCCGGCTGCGGTTGTCGCCGTATTGGCGTTGACGGTTTCCGCCGCATAGCCAGGGACGGATTGATTGGCGAGATTGTTTGAAACCGTGCTGATCCCGGCTTCAAAAAGTTGAAGTCCGCTCAACGCCGTATTCATCGCGCCGGTAATACCGCTCATAAAGCACCTGTTTTGTTGCTATGGGTGGACACGTCCCCTGTGCCCTGGGTGTTGGCGCTGACAGCCTGCAGAACCTGCGTCATCAGCGGAGATTGTGAAATATTAACGATTTTTGCAGCGTAATTCGTATCTGTCGCGTAGCCCGAATGCTGCAACGCCTGGGCGAAGCCGCTAACCGTGCTCTGGCCGATCGCGGTTTGGAAACCCGATTGGATCTGCCCCACATAATCAGAAATACTCGCCTGGGTGCTGGCATAATCACGAAACGCAGCAACCTGCGGCGTCAGCACGCCGTCCACCACCTCATGCGTGGCGCGGCTGGAGCCGGTCTCGCCGTCCACCGCCTTGATACCGAAAAGGTTATGCCCAGGCGCTGCCGCCCCCCAGCCGGTTTCCAGCGCCGCCTGGGCAAGCACGGCCACCGGCGGTACGCCCAGAACTTGCGCCGCCGCGGTAACCTGCGGCCAGATGGATTTAGCGAAGCTCTTGGCCTGTGTGGTAAGATTGCCCGCTGTCTGGGTTGTTTCCGGCACCTCGCTGACCGCCGCCGCGGCACTGATCGCGGCCGCATCTCCGGTGCCGCTGGGCGCATCGTTAAGCGGCATCGCCTGCGACTGCATCGCCTTCGCCACGGTGGACGATAAATCCGGCAGCGCGGCGGGCGCCGCCTCCGGCGCAACATCGCCCGTGCCGCCGACCTGGCGCATCGTCGCGCTCAGGATCGAGGTATCGTATTTACCAAAATCATTCTGCGCGACGTTCCAAAGGAACATGTCCTGGAAATCGCCCCCGCCCGCGCCCAGCGTGTCGCTGCTCAGCCCGCTTTTGTTCATCTCGGAGAGCATCTCATACCACAGCATGCCGGTCATGCGCTTGACCGTGGCGCTGAGCGTCGGGCGCGCGGCGCTATGGCTGGCGGGTAGCGGCATTGCGCTATGCGAAGGGATCACGCTCATCAGATGACCTTGATCGTACCGTTGATCGCGCCCGCCTGCTTCAGCGCCTCGATAATGGCGATGAGGTCGGAGGGCGTCGCGCCGACCGCGTTCAGCGCCGCGGCGACATCCTGGAGCGTCGCCGCGCGCGGGAGGCTGATGACATCGGCCTTCGGCTGCTTGGCGTTGACGGTCGTGTTCTGCACCGCGACGGTGCTGCCGTTGCTCAGCGGTCCTGGCTGGCTGACGCCGGTGGTGGTCTGAATATTCACGGTCAGATCGCCATGCGAGACCACGGCGGGACCGAGCGTGACGCCTGCATTCATCACAATGGTCCCGCTTTGCGCATCGACGATAATGGTCGGTGCCTGCTGCGGCGGCGTGATGGGCAGCGAGAGCACCCCCGCCATGAAGCGCATCGGCGCCTGGCCCTTGGCGGAGAGATCGATCTCGCCGGGCGAGTTCGCGGTGGCTGTGCCGCTGCCATAGGCGGCGTTGATGACGTCCGTGATCTGCTGCGCGGTCTGGAAATTAGGCGTGTCGAGCAGCAGCGCGCTCATACCATCGATGGTGTAATTCGCCGGAATGGTATTGGCGAGAATCGCGCCGCTGGGCAGCGAGCCGACGGTCGGCACGTTGACGCTGGTGGAGGTGCCCCCTGCGGCCGAGGCAAAGCCGCTGACCAGCAACGGCCCCTGCGCCTGGGCATAGACAACGCCGTTACCGCCGCGCAACGGCGTCGGCAGCAGGACGCCGCCCGCGAGCGACGCCGCATTGCCCACCGCCGAGACCGTGACATCGACACGCTGGCCCGAATGCGCGAAGGCCGGAACTTCCGCAGTCACCATCACGGAGGCCACGTCATTGGGCTGCATCGTGGTCACGTTAGGCAGGGAGATGCCCATGTTGCGCAGCATGTTGAGGATGGATTGCTGCGTGTAGGGAACTTCGGTGGTCTGATCCCCGGTGCCGGGCAGGCCAACGACGAGGCCATAGCCGTAAAGCTGGTTGGTCGGCGCGCCGGCGACGGTAACAAGCTGGCCGATCGTGGTGCTGTCCGCATGCGCGGGCAGGGAGGCGAGCAGAACCAGAACAAGCCCTCGCCCGGCCGCATTCAGCGCCCGCCCCCGTAGCGCGCCTCGGAGCAGAACATTCATGGCGGTGCGCAGCGGGGTCAAAACGGCGAGACCTTGTTTAGAATTTGTTGTAGCCACGGCACCTCATGCGCGCCGCTGTTGATCGGTCCGTTGCCGACATACTGCACGTTCATATCCGCGACATTGTTGGAGCTGATGGTGGTGTTGGCGGCGATATCGTCCGGGCTGGCATAGCCGGTGACAACAATGCTAGTGACATTGCCGTTGATGTTGACATTGGTGCGCCCGGCCAGCGCCAGCGTGCCATTGGGATCCACATGGGTGATCACCGCCTCGACCTGGCCGCTGATGTTGTTGGACGCGGCGGCGGCCCCTGCCCCAGCATATTCCTGATCCGAGGTCGCGCCGATATTGGGCGAGATGCTGGCCCCGTTCACATGGCCGAAGCTAAGCGGCACGCCCATGAAGCTGGTCATGGAATCGTTGATTGTGCCGGTGCGTTTGAGCGAGGCGTTGTCGGTATTATCCGCCGTGGCGCTGGTGACGATGTCGATGGTCACGAGATCGCCCGGCCGCCAGTCACGCCTCGGCTCGTAGAGCGAGCCGGAGGTGGACGACGGAAACACCGAGCCGTTCGCGCTTTCCTGCTGCGGCTTGACGTCGATGGGAAATGCCGCCGGTTGGACGATCTGCGGCGGTCCGGGCGGTTTGGTCGCGCAGCCGCCAAGTACGCAGAGTAACGCCAGACTGGAGCAGAGAGCCCGCGTGTTCATGCCCCGGCGGCGGCCTGGGCCAGGTAGTTGAGCTGGTTATCGACCGCGGAGGCAGCCTGCGTGCCGAGCTGGTAGGCGCGCTCGGCCGAGATCATGTTGACCATCGCCTGCACAACATCGACATTCGAGGATTCGAGATAGCTCTGGTTGACCGAGCCCAGCCCGTTGCTCTGCGGCGCACCAGCGATGGCTGTGCCGCTGGACGTTGTGCTCGCGAACAAGTTTCCGCCCAGCGGCTGCAAGCCCTGAGGATTAACGAAATTGGCGAGCTGAATCTGCCCAACCTGCGTGGCGCTCGCCGAGCCCGGCGTGGTGATCGAAACGGTTCCGTCCGTGCCGATGGTGACACTGGTCGCGTTCGCCGGAATGGTGACGTTGGGCAGGACCTGATAGCCGCTGGAGTTCACCAGCTGACCGCTCGAATTGAGCTGGAAGGAGCCATCACGCGTGTAAACCGTTTGGCCGTTGGGCTGGAGGATCTGGAAATAGCCATGGCCGTTGATGGCCATGTCGAGCGGATTGCCGGTGCTGGTCAGCGTGCCCTGGGTCAGGGTATCCTTAATCGAGGCAACCTTGACCCCGGTGCCAACCTGAAGCCCGGACGGATACACGGTCTGTCCGGTCGAATTGGCGCCCGGCTGGGTGCCGTCCTGGTACAGCAACGACTGGAATTCCGGCGTCTCGGATTTAAACCCGGTGGTATTCACGTTCGAGAGATTATTGGCGATCGTGTCCATCATGGTCTGGCTGGCTTCGAGGCCGGTGGCCAGTGTGTCGAGTGCGTGGTTCATGGCGCGCTATCCTTGCGAGAGCATCTGGTTGAGTGCGGAGGCTGCGGTTGACTGCGCTTTCATCAAATTGGTCTGCAGCTGGTAGGAGCGGCTATCGTCGAGCATCTGCATCATGCTCTGCGTCGGATCGACATTGCTGCCGTTCAGGTAGCCTTGTTGCACCGAGCCATTGGTGGAGGCGTTGAGGGTGGCGCCGGCGGGCGGGCTGTAGAGCGTGCCGCTGAGCGGGGTCAGCGTGCCCGGCGGGGTGGAGAAGAGGCCGAGCTTCCCGTAAACCTGGGACGGCCCGCCAGGCGTGCCCGCCGGAACGCCGGACACGGTCCCATCTGTACCGATTTTCAGCGACGCCAGCGCAGGCAGGCTGATCGGCTGGCCGGTGGCGCCCAGGACGGGGTTGCCCGCGCTATCGGTGAGGATGCCGCTGCTGGAGAGCGAGAGCGAACCATCGCGCGTCAGCGCGTTGCCGCCACTCGTCTGCACCTGGAGCCAGGCATCGCCGCTAAGGGCGACGTTCATCGGATCGCCCGTGTGGTTGATGCTGCCCTGGGTAATATCCGGCCCAGGGGTGAGCGACAGGGCGTCCGCCCCCGGCGGCGCGTTGCTGCCTTGGTAGTTGGCCGCTTCCGTCACCGCCTGGACGGCGGCGTAGCCGGGCGTCTGCTGGTTGGCGAGGTTGGAAGCGACAGCCTGCATCTGCGCGCTGATCGCCTGCAGGCCCGCCATTGTGGTGTAGAGGGAACCGGATTGCATGGGTTAGATCTGCGACAGGCGAGTGCCGTCCTGCTGCTCGGTCTGGATGGCCGAGGCATTGGCCTGGTAGGCTTGCTGATACTGGATCAGCGAGACCAGTAGCGACGAGGTCGAAGCGTTAGATCCTTCCAGGTAGCCGCTACTCAACGTCCCCGCGAGGCCGGTGCCCGGCGTGTTGATGACCGGCTGGCCTGAGGTCGGGGTTGCCGAATAGAGATTGCCCGTGACCGGCTGCAAGCCTTCCTGGTTGATGAAATTCGCCAGTGCCAGCGTTCCGGAGCTGACCGTCTGCCCGTTGGTGTAGGTGGATAGGATCTGCCCCGAGGTGCTGACCGTGGAACCGCTGTAGCTGCCTGGCGCATAACCGTCGTTGGTGCTGCCGGCGACGGCAAAGCTCTGCGCTCCCAGCGTGGTCCCGGTGAAGTTGTAGGCAACGGCGGACGGCGCCGAGCCATTGCCCCAGTTGACGTTCAACGTCGCCGGGCTACCGGAGCTGAGCACGCCGGAAGCGGTGAAATTCAGCGTGGTCAACGTCTGCGGTGCGCCGACGGCGGTGCCCGTCGAGGTTTGTGGCTGGGCATAGACCGTCCAGGTCGGCGTCGCCCCGACGGTCGCCGCCGGGTTCTGTGCGAAATAGAGCTGCACCTTGTTGGCGTTGCCGAGCGAGTCATAGACCGTGGTCGAGGTGGATTCGCTGTATGTAGCGGGGTTTGTGGTGCTGAAGATCGGGGTCGCGGGGATG
>DAOMCN010000017.1:11761-14756 GCA_035427885.1 Acidocella sp.
GGTCGCGTCGCCGGAGTTGAGGTTCAGCGTCAGACCCAGATTGGCGCTCGCATTCGCGGGCACAGCGCCGGTATTGATGGTGATCGGCCCCAGCGTATTGCTGAGCGCGCCGGTGGCGCTGGCCTGATAGCCCTGCACCTGGCCGCCGGACAGCGTTTGGAGCTGACCTGTCGTGCTGAGTTGGAACGCGCCATCGCGGGTATATTGCTGGGAGCCGTTCTTGGTGGTGATGAAATAGCCATTGCCTTGAATCGCGGAATCCAACGGGTTGCCGGTGGAGAGCAGAGAGCCTTGGGTCAGATCTGAGGAAATCCCCTCGGTCGTTGTGCCGATCCCCGGAACATTGGTGGAACCGCTCGGATACATATCCTGGAACAGCGCCGTTTGGCTTTTGAACGCCGTGGTGCTGGTGTTGGCGAGATCGTTGGAGACGGTGTTAAGGCCCGTTTGCGCGCCCAATAGGCCGGTAAGTGCGGTTTGTAATGACATCAGGCAACTCCGAGGACGGTTTGAATGGAGGAAACGGGGACGGTGGTGGACGAGCCTTGCACGTTGAGCGTTGGCGAGGTTCCGGAGACGTTGACGCCCTGGACCGTGTAAACGGTGTAAGGTGTTGCCGAGACGGCGTTGCCCGCGGCGGAGACGGCGTTGACCTGATAGGTGTATTGCGTGCCCGGCGTGCCGTTGCTCCAGGTGAAGTTCTGCTGTCCGGCGGAAAGCGCGCCAAGATTAATCGTGTTCGCGATTGTGCCGTTCGGGTTGAGAACGCTGACATTCACGCTCTGCGCCGGACCGGCAAGATTGAACACGCCCGTGGCCGAACCTGCGGCGTTCGGGACCAGCGCATCGCCCGAGACGGCAACCTGCTTACCAACGAGCGTGGACGCCTGCGCCATTTGCGCCGCCGTCGTGCTGCTCCGGATATTGCTGACTTGCGTGTTCAACTGGTCGATGCCGTTGACCGTCGAGATCGCGGCGAATTCGGAGGCCATCTGCGTCGGGTTCGCGGGGGAGGTGGGGGACTGGTATTTGAGCTGCGCTGTCAGGAGCTGCAAAAAATCCGCCTGGGTGAGGGTGCTGGCGGATCCGGAGGTGGATGTTGTGCTGGCGGTCGTGGATGCGGCAACGGACGCGGCGTTGACCGCGGCGCTGGCGGAGGACGGAGCGGCGAGATTTGTCATGCGGTCACCTGAAAGCTGGAGAGCATCTGTTGGTCGATCCGGCTGGATTGCTGCAACAGCGCAACGGAGGCGGCGTAGCTGTTTGAGCTGTCAATCAGATCAACCATCTGGCCGACTTGGTTGACGTTCGAGCCGGTGACATACCCATTCGCGTTCGCATACGGGCTACCGGGATCGTATTTCTGTACGGGCGGCGCATTGCTCAGCACAGTTCCGGCAACACTCACGCCAAGCGCAGGCCCGGACGCATTTCCAGCGCCGCCGATCGCGGTTTCCCCCGCGGCCACGGGAGCCGCCTCGAACACCACCTCATGCGCGCGATACGGCGCGGTACCGGGCGGCGTGATCGAATCGACGTTGGCAAGGTTGGAGGCAATCGCCCCCATGCGCGCGTTCTGGGCTTCCAGGGCGCTGCCAACGATACTGAAAATATCGGAACTGCTCATGCTTGCTCCTTCATGTTTTCAAAACAACTTAAATGCCGCCCGGATTAGGGCGCAGCGCGGACACGAGGTCGTTGGTGGACTGATGCAGGAAGGTTGTGGCGGCGTTGAGCTGCTCGCCGTTCTGCGCGGCCTCCAGGCGTTCCGCATCGAGCGAGACATCATTGCCATTGAGCCCGACGGTGGCGCTCGCCCGGTATTGCGGTCCGGGGGCTGTGCTGGAATTGCCAAGCTGCGCGGCGAGCGCGGACGCAAAGGATACGTCCACCGCCTTGTAGTTGGGTGTGTCGGCATTGGCGATGTTGTTGGCGATCAAGCTCATGCGCTCCTCGCGCACCCCGATCACGCCATTGTAGAAATTGAGGAACCCGATTTGCATCTTATCCCGTACACTTCCGTAAAAAACACGTTCAGAGGTAAAACCTTGCCATCCCCGTCATAACGGCCCGGTATTAAAAAACCGTAAATCAAAACATGAATAAGTCTTCCCCGCGGCATGTCCGAATTCGCGACTATAACGAGTAACCGCTTGGTTTTTTTGAGATAAACCTTGCCTTATGCGCCGCGAAGAGAACTTAAATTTTCGGGGAGGCGAATGAATTTTAACCACAAGGTAATGTGATAAACGCCAGAACGCGGCAGATGGTTTTCTGCCGCGTTCTGGACTGATCGCGTGTTGAGAATAGATATTCCGGCAGACTGCTCTTGGCCGCTTCAGCTCAGCCGGTTGACCACTTCTTGATGTAGCTTGCGCTGGTCGTCGCTTACATACAGGGCGGCAAGATCACTGGAGGAGAAGCTGGTGCCCGCGGGCATCTGCGCGATCGCCATGCGCTCGAGCGCGGTCACCACGCAATCGGCGATCTGGCGGGCGAAATCCTGTTTCTGCGCCTGGGAGAACGCCAGCTCGTCGAGCTTGCGCCGGATCTCCGCGATTTCGGCCATGGCTTCGGAACGTTCGCGTTCGAGCACCGGGTTAAAGCTTGGGCTATGCCGGGAAAGGTCGTTGAGCAGGCCGGACAGCCAGGAGAGCAGGGCCGTGGTACGCCAGAGCAGGTCGAAGGTCGCGTTGGCGTCCATCTTGTCGCGCAAGGCCGAGACCTGCTCTGCCAAAATAGCGCAGACCAGCTTCTCGTTCTCTTCTGGGGCGTTCGCCTGGGGGGCGACGGCTTGCTGAACGTCCATAATTTCTATTTCGTCGGGCAAAGCTGTTTGACGACCGCGAGGAGCTGGCTCGGCTCGGCGGGTTTGGTCAGCCATCCCGAGGCCCCTGCGGCGCGCGCCTCGTCGCGCTTGCGCCCGCCGGACTCGGTGGTCAGCACGATAATCGGCGTAAACCTTGTCGAGGCGATTTTTCGCGCTTCCTTAATA
>DAOMCN010000018.1:0-14404 GCA_035427885.1 Acidocella sp.
AAGCCGCCACGGCCCAGGACAAACTTTTCCCCGTCAGCTTTGCGGCGGAGGGCACGGCGCAGATCGGCGGCGTGATCTCGACCAACGCGGGGGGCGTCCAGGTCCTCGCCTACGGCTCGATGCGCGCCCAGGTCCTCGGCCTGGAAGTTGTCCTGCCCGATGGCCGGATCTGGAACGGGCTGCGCGCCCTTCGCAAGGACAACACCGGCTTCGACCTCAAACAGCTTTTCATCGGCGCGGAAGGCACGCTTGGCATCATCACCGCCGCCTGCCTGAAGCTCAGCCCCTCAGTGAACGCGAGCGCGATGGCGCTGGTCGGCGTCTCCGGCCCGCAGGCCGCATTGGGCCTGTTCCAGCGCCTGCGCGCCCGGGCAGGGGCGGCGCTGACCTTGTGCGAATACCTCGCCCGCCCGGCGATGGACCTCGGCGTTGCCCACGCCCCGGGCGGCAAGCTGCCCTTCGCCGCCCCGGCCTATGTCCTGGCCGAACTCTCCGCGCACGACCCTGGCGCCGAGATCATCCCCCTGCTGGAAACCATCCTGGCCCAAGCCCTGGAAGCCGACGCCGCGACCGACGCGCTGATCGCCCAGTCCGGGCGCGAACGCACCGCCCTGCTGGCCCTGCGCGAGGCCGTGCCGGAAGGCGAGCTAGCCGAAGGCGGCGCGATCAAACACGACATCGCCGTCCCGCTCGCCACCATCCCGGCCACCGTCGCCACGATCGAAGCCCTGCTCACCGTCGAATACCCCGCCGCGCGCCTGAACATCTTCGGCCATATCGGCGATGGCAATCTGCATGTGAACATCCGCCCGCCCGAGGGCCAGCCGCTCGCCGTGCTCGATCCGGTCAAAACCGTCCTGACCGCGCAGATCGAAGCCCTCGCCGTCGCCCAGGGCGGCAGCTTCTCCGCCGAACACGGCATCGGCCAATCCCGCCTGCCCGGCATGCGTGCCCATAAAACCGCAGTCGAGCTGGACCTGATGCGCGCCCTGAAACACGCGCTCGACCCGCAAAATATACTCAACCCCGGCAAAACCATCCCCGCACAGGAGCCAAGCCCCCCATGACGGCGCCCCCAAACCTCGAAGATTTCCCCTGCCGCACCTTCGACAAGCTGCGCTACGGCGACACCGACCGCCAAGGGCATGTGAACAACGCGGTCTTCGCGACCTTTTTCGAGACCGGGCGCGTCGAACTGCTGAACGCCATCGGCTGGAAGCCGAGCAACCCGGACGTGAGCTACGTGATCGCGCGCCTGGTCATCGACTTCCGCGCCGAGATTTTCTGGCCCGGCACGGTGGAAATCGGCACGGCGATCAGCGCTATCGGCAACAGCTCGACGGTCTTCACCCAGGCGCTGTACCAGGGCGAAAAATGCGTCGCCACAGCATCTAGCGTGGTCGTCCAGGTGGACAACACCACTCACCGCGCCACGCCGATCGACCCTGAGGCAAGACGCCTGCTCAGCGCCTGGTTGCTGCCCCCGGAACCCGGCTGAACGGCCCCATTTTCGGCGCCATCGCGTCGAGTTCGAGCAGCCGGTTTACCAGCAGGGTCGAACACTGAACCATCTCCGCTTCGCGCTCCTGAATGGTGCCGTCGCCCTCGCGGGTCATGACGGCGGCAATCGAAGCATCGTGAAACGCCGCATGATGCACCGCGATCTCTGCCCAGAGCGCTTCCGCGCCCGGCGAGGCCATCTCCCGGATCAGCACACCCCCATCGCCATCGTACCATTTGCCGAAGCCGCAGTTATGGTGATCGGTGCATTTACAGTACTCGCCGCCCTCCGCCAGACATTTGCGGACCATCGCCAGATAGTTCACGTGTTGCGTCACCGCGCGTAAAATCTGTACCGACATCGCTTTTATGCCTTCCCTCGGCGTTTTCTCGCCATTTACGGCGCCAAAACATCCGCAAAGTCTAGTCTGCGTCCGCGCATGACTATTTATACACCGCCGCGCAAAGGTCTATCTCAGTTTGAGACGAGGCCGATCACGGTCGTCTGCGGCGGCATGGTTGGCAACAGAGTCGGCCAGCGCGTCGCCGGATGATCGAAGCTGGCGCCAGGCGTCGCCCCCGGATGGCGCACGGCGGCAAAACAGGTGCCCGTCGGCGCATCGAACGCCGCTCCGCCGAGGGCGGCGCCAATCGGCGCGAGATAAGCCGTAGAGATGAGATACGGGCTGGGTCCGCCAGTCTGCATGATGAACAACCCATCGGCGGTGACCGAAACCGCGCCGCGCTGATCGGTGCCAATCCAGAGATTCTGCGCGGGATCGAGGCTAAGCGTACATGGTCGGGTGAACCACCCCACCGAGCCGGGCGTGTAGCGCGTCCCCGAATCGCGCGCCGGATTGCCCGCCGCCAGCACAACACTGCCCGCAAAATTCTTGGCCGTAATATCCCCGCCCGGCACGGTAAACTGGACGATATGCCCATTGCCATCGCTCACGCGTGGGTTAAGCAGATCCGCCTGCGTGCGCGCCACATTACCCGCGCAAGCCAGATAAACCGCCGCAATATCGGCTGAGATTGCAATCCCCCCCGGCGCATCGAACGCCGAACCACCCGCATCAACCGCAGCACCTGCGAGTCCGGCCAGGGTTGGAATGTCGCTGCCGAGATCAACCCAGCCAATCCCGCTGCCGGTGATCCGCGCCACCGCGAGCGTACCCGAATCGAGCGCCGTCCCATCCGTCGCCGCTGTTGCTGCAATAAAGCGGAAGAAACACCCCGCTGGCGCATCCTGCGAGAAGAAGATCACCGCCCGCCCATCCGCCGTGGTGGTCGCCGCGATCCCGGCGCGGGCAATCCGCCCCAGCGCCGTGCGTTTGACCGGAAAGCTCCCCGGATCGAGCGCGTTAAACTCCGCCACCCAACCAAACCGCAAGGCATTCGTCGGATCGTCATACCCATAGCCAACGCCCGCGAGACGGCTGAGCCACGGCGCGGGATTGCCCTCGGCCAGGAGCGTATTACCCCAGGGCGTCGCGCATCCGGCCTGCACCGCCAGCACGCCCTGCACCGTGGCGCCGATTCGCCCCGAAACCGGCCCGGAAATCTGGCACAGCGTCCCGTCGTTGAGGCGGCGCGACTGATAACCGCCATCGACCGTGACCCAGCGTCCGGAGCGATATTGCAGGTTGAGAACCGTCACCCCCTGCATACGCCCGGCAACATCTGGTGCATCAACGCCGTCTGGAAACACCATCCGCGCCGGGGCGGTAGGGTTGGCCACCACCATCACCAGCCGGGCAATCCCATCCTGCGCAGGCGGGGGCACAACCAGCCCAGCGAGCACGCCATCATAGGGAAACTGCGTAGCGGCGGCGTGGGTCGTCAGCGCGCCCGGGATAAAAGGCGGCGCATCGGGCAGCACGGCATCTCCCCAGCGCGCCAGAACAATGCGCCTGAATCGTGCGCTTACCGTATCGTCGAGCTTTGGAGTCTGCGCGGCGGAACCAGGGGCAGGGGCCAAGCCCCCGAGCGCGGACTGCGCCCGCCCGATACTGCGGGAGAGTGCCGCAAGAGCGAGGCCGCCGAGCCATGTCCGGCGCCTCATCACGGGCTAGAACGCGTTACCGGAGCCGGTGCCGCCAATATTACTATTGCCGCCCGTTCCAGGCGTGCCGACTCCGGCACCCATCGCGCCCAGCGGGTTATAACTGCCCACTCCGCCGACAAGCTGCTGGATAAACCCGGCATGCCCGCCCGGCACCGGCGTTTCCTTGCCGTCCATCGCGACATGGACGCTATTATGCGTATCCTTCTGCGTGATACTCTTCAGCTTGCCGTTGGCGTCGAAGTTCAGCACCACGATATGCTGTTTGCGCACCCCTTCGGTCTGGCCGATGCGGATATGGGTGATCTGGCTGACATAGACCCAGTCATTCGGTTCGAACTGTTCGGTGAAGGTAGGCGGCCCGAGTAGTGCCTGAGCGTCCGCCTCGGAGGAAATACCCGGCATCAGCTGGCTCAGCTCGCCCGGCGTCACGGCCACGCCACGATAATGCGGCGCATCCGAGAACACAGCGCAACCCGGCAAGGCGAGCAGCGCACATAACATAGGCAGAAATTTCAGCGAAGCAGGGCGCACGCTAGGGTCCTTAATCTAAAGACGATGATCCGAGTGGTTGGGTCTCACGGCTGGGGCTTACGTGTCAATGCGCACGCTCTATATAGGCCGGATGGAAACAGAATTCACCCGTCCGATCCGCGCCGGACACATCAAGGATGACGCGCAAACCCATGTCCTGCTCGCCGACGAGGCCGCCCGCGCCCTGCTGGCCGCGCGCTTCGGCCTGCCTGGGATCGCCTATCTGCGCGGCGCGTTCATTCTCCAGCACGAACGCTCGGGCATCATCGCGGCCAAGCTGCACATGCGCGCCACGGTGACACAAACCTGCGTCGTCACTCTGGAGCCGTTCGAGACCATGATCGAGGAACGCTCCGATCTACGATTCGTCCCCGCGCACAGCCTGTCCGAATCCGAGGATTTGGAGCTGGACGCCGAAACCCTGGAAGGCCCGGACGAGCTTCCCTACGCCGACGGGATGCTCGATCTCGGCGAAGCCCTGGCCGAACAGCTCGCCCTGGCCCTGGATCCTTACCCGCGCAAACCCGGCGCCGCGCTGCCGGAGGAGTACGAGCCGACCCCGGAAAACCCCTTCGCCGTCCTGGCTTTGCGCCGCGCCGGGGAAGCGGAAAAATAGGCAGGCGGATCGTTCTGCCAGCATTACCTATCCGCCATGACTTGCGAGCCGGCTTTCCCTCTGCTACGCCGCGCCTCTCACACCTTCTCTACAGCATATTATTTTAAGGCGACATCAGCTATGGCCGTTCCTAAACGTAAAACCTCCCCCTCGCGCGCTGGCATGCGCCGCAGCCATTTGGCGCTGCGTTCCGAAGCCCATGCCGAGTGCGGCAACTGCGGTGAGCTTAAGCGCCCGCACCACGTCTGCGCCCATTGCGGCCATTACGACAATCGTGAAGTCGTCGCTTCCGGCAAGACTGCCAAGGGCGTCGTCCGTATCTAACACGAACCTCTCCAGCTAGTCGCGGCAACGGGAGCCAGCCCAAGGGTATGCAATGAGCCGGAATAATCTACTGGCCGTGGATGCCATGGGCGGGGACCATGCCCCGGAGGCGATCATCGCCGGGCTGGACATCGCAGCTGAACGCCATCCCCAGGCCAGATTTCTGGTCTTTGGGGACGAGGCCATTCTTGCCCCGCTTCTGGCCAAGTCCAAGCGTCTGAAAACCCAAGCGGAACTCCGTCATGCTGGAGAAACCGTGACCGGCGACATGAAGCCGACTGTGGCGCTGCGCCTGCGCGACTCCTCGATGCGCCGCGCCATCGACGCGGTGCTGAACAACGAGGCCTCGGGCGTCATCTCCGCCGGGAACACCGGCGCGCTGCTGGCACTCTCCAAAATCGTCCTAAAGACCTTGAAGGGCATCGACCGCCCGGCGATGGCCGCCATCGCCCCGTCCGCCAAGGGCGACGTGGTGATGCTCGATCTCGGCCTGAACGTGGTTTATGATTCCCGCAACCTCGTCGAATTCGCCCTGATGGGCGAAATTTTTGCCCGCATCGTACTTGGCCTGCCCGCGCCGACCTTCGGCCTGCTCAACATCGGCTCGGAAGAGGGCAAAGGCCACGAAATCCTGCGTGCCGCCGCCGCCGCCCTGCGCGAGAGCCCGATCGGCGCGCAGTTCCACGGCTTCGTCGAAGGCCACGACATCGCGGCGGGCACCGTCGATGTCATCGTGACGGACGGTTTCACAGGCAATGTAGCGCTGAAAACCGGCGAAGGCGCACTCAAACTCGTCGCCAACCTGCTCCGGCAGGTCTTTTCCTCGAGCCTGCTGGCCAAAGCTGGCTATGTACTGGCGCGCGGCGCGCTCAACCGCCTGCGCGAACTCCTCGACCCGCGCCGCTACAATGGTGCCGTGCTGCTGGGTCTTAATGGTGTCGTCGTGAAATCCCACGGCGGTACGGATGCGCTGGGCTTTGCCCATGCCGTGGATGTGGCGGTAGATATGATAGCTAACGATTTCAATAACCGCATTGCCGAGGGGCTGGTGGCGATGGACCGTGCCATTCTCTCCGCCGATCCGATGGTCGCCCCTGATGTCTGATCTGATCCGCCGCGCGGTGCTGACCGGCATCGGCACCTATTTGCCCGAAAAAATCGTCACCAACGCCGAGCTGGCGGAGCGTGTCGATACCTCCGACGAGTGGATAGCGGGGCGCACAGGCATCCGCCAGCGCCATTTCGCAGCACCCCACGAGACCGCAGCCTTCATGGGTGCCACCGCCGCGCGCGCGGCATTGGAGATGGCGGGCGCGGCCCCTGAGCAAGTTGGCGCGATCATCCTCGCGACGACCACGCCAGATCAGGCCTTCCCCTCGACCGCCGTACACGTTCAGGCCGCGATCGGCGCAAAAAACGCCTTCGGCTTTGACATTTCCGCCGCCTGCTCGGGCTTCATCTTTGGCCTCTCCTTGGCCGAGGGCATGATCCGATCCGGCCAGGCGGATAACATCCTGGTCATCGGCGCCGAGGTCTATTCGCGCATCCTGAACTTTGCCGATCGCGGCACCTGCGTCCTCTTTGGCGACGGTGCGGGCGCCGCCCTGCTGCGTGCCCGCGACGTCGCGGTGGAAGGCCCGGGCATCCTCTCCACTCATCTGCATTCAGACGGCACGCTCGCTGACATCCTCTACGTCGATGGCGCTGTCGGCCAGCCCGAGAGATCCGGTCATCTGGTCATGAACGGGCGCGAAGTCTTCCGTCATGCGGTCACCCTGCTGACTTCCGCCGTGAACGAAGCCCTGAGCGCTAACAACCTGACTTCACAGGATATCGACTGGCTGGTGCCGCATCAGGCCAATCTGCGCATCATCGATGGCGTGGGCCGCAAACTTGGCCTGCCGCCCGAGCGCGTAGTTGTGACCGTGGATCAACACGCCAACACCTCCGCGGCCAGCATCCCCCTGGCCTTGGGCCAAGCGATCCGCGACGGCCGAATCAAACCCGGCCAACTCGTCCTGCTCGAAGCCCTCGGAGGCGGGTTGACCTGGGGCTCTGCACTACTAAGATTTTAACAGTTAATTAATATTGCAACCGTTAAATTACAACGGTTGTTGACCGCCGTAAAACGCGTGCTAATCTTGTAAAATGAATACATTGACGCGCGCACAACTGACCGAGGCGATCTATGCCACCGTTGGATTGTCACGTAACTAATCGTCGGATTTGCTGGTATCGGCATTAAGCCGCATCGCGGATGCGCTGACAGTCGGTAAATCCGTTAAAATCAGCGGCTTCGGCACTTTTTCGGTGCGTCAGAAAGGCCGCCGGATTGGTCGCAACCCCAAAACAGGCGTCGAGGTGCCGATCTTGCCGCGCCGCGTTCTGGTGTTCCGCCCAAGCCAGATTCTGCGTGACGCCGTAAACGCATCCTCCGTAGCGCCCCATAAGCGGGGTGAATAATGGCTCGCATGGATGATGTCGAACCCGAGGACGACGACCTGCTGCCCGAACCACATCCCGATTCGGCGCGTGTGCGTTTGCGTAAAACCGCAGATGCCTTTCGTACAATCAGCGAGGTAGCGGACGAACTTCACGTCCCGCAGCATGTCCTGCGCTTCTGGGAAACAAAATTCCCCCAGGTCCGTCCGTTAAAGCGCGGCGGTGGGCGGCGTTATTACCGCCCGGAGGATGTGATCCTGCTCCGCCGAGTGGCGGACCTGCTCTACACGCAGGGCTACACGATCAAAGGCGTGCAACGCCTGCTGCGTGAGGGCGGCGGCGCGTTTCAGGAGAATATCCCGCCAGCCTCCTTCGAGGAGCGTCTGATCGCCGAGACTGATCGCGCCCCCCTGCCGGAGGACATCCATTCCTCTGAAAACCCCGCCGCCCCGCTAGCTGTCGCTCAACTGCCGTCCCCCAATGCGACGTCTGGGGAGCCGAATGATTTGCCCGCTCCCCAACCCGCGGAATATATCGCCGACGCACGCGACGCCGAAGCCGAGCGTCTGCGCGCCCTGCTGACCATGACGCTGCACACGCTAGAAGAAATGCGTCGTTTACTCGGCTAGGACTTGGCGACGCGGAACATAGTTGCTAGAGCCACGCCACGGTCGGAGCATAGCGCAGTCTGGTAGCGCACCAGTCTGGGGGACTGGGGGTCGTGGGTTCGAATCCCGCTGCTCCGACCATAATTTTCAAAACATTTTTAAAAATCCAGCGGCTTGCGCGGCAAACCCGGCTCGGCCAACCTGTGCGTAGTTGACCCAGGAGAACGGTGAATGTCGGGCGATGCGGCGCTGGTGGTGCGGGGCCTTTGCAAATCCTTTGGGTGCAAGGCGGTGTCTGGCCTCGACCTGACCCTCGCCCCCGGCGAATTCTACGCCCTGCTCGGCCCCAACGGTGCGGGCAAAACCACGACCTTGCGCATGATCGCGGGCCTGCTGCGCCCCGATTCGGGCAGCATCTCGGTTTTTGGCCGGGACGTTCTGACCGATCCGCTATCCGCCAAGGCGATCATGGCCTGGCTGCCCGACGAACCGCTGCTCTACGACCGCCTGAGCCCGATGGAATATCTCGAATTCGTCGCCGGTCTTTGGCGCGTCGCCCCCACGCTTGCCAGATCCCGCGCCGAGGAATTGTTGGAGACCCTCGGCCTATGGCCGCACCGGCATGAACGCTGCGAGGGATTTTCGCGCGGCATGAAGCAGAAAACCGTCCTGGCGGGCGCGCTGATCCACGACCCACAATTCTTGCTCCTGGACGAGCCGTTCACCGGGCTGGACGCCGCCTCGGCCCGTCTGGTCAAGGACATGCTGCAAGCCCGCGCCGCGGCGGGGGCGGCGGTGATCCTCACGACCCATATTCTGGACGTGGCCGAGCGCCTGGCCACGCGCATCGGCATTCTCTCCGGCGGCGAGTTGCTGGCCGAAGGCGACCTGCCCAGCCTGCAACGCCATGCCGGGTTTACCTCCGGTTCCCTAGAGGATATTTTCCTCCACCTCACCATCGCCTGATGTTCAAAGCGCCCGGCTTCCTCTGGCTCTTTGCCCATGAACTGCGCCTCCTGTGGCGCGGCTCGATCCTGGTGCGCACGCATAAATCCGTGATCGCTCCGCTGCTCATCGTCGGATTGTTGTTTCAGGGCGTGGCCCTGCTCCTCGCTGGGAAGATCGTGGAACACCCGCTCCCACTGGCGCAAATGCTCCTGGCGGCGAATCTCAACCTTGCCTTCCTCTTTATCCTGATGCTCTCGCGCGGCGTGATTTCAGCCGTCGACACGCTGTTCACACGCGCCGATGTTGATTTATTCCTCGCCTCGCCGCTCCCGCCGGGGCGCGTGCTGCTGGTACGCATGATCGGCGTGGCGTTGAGCGTCGCCGCCCCCTGGGCGCTGCTCGGCGGTGTGCTGGCCAACGCATTGGCGTTTTACGGCCAATATTGGGCGCTGGCGGCCTATCCGATGCTTTTAGCCGAGGGGCTGCTGGTCTCGGCGATGGCCTTCGCGCTGATGGTAGCCTTGCTCGCCTGGATGCCCCCCGGCGCCGCGCACCGCGCCGGGCACGCGCTGGCGCTGTTCATGGGCGTGTTCATCTTCGCCCTCGGCCAGGCCCCGCGCTTCATCGCGCCCGCGCGCCTGCGTGCCTTCTGGCAGGCGCTCACCCCGGACCCGCGCAACCCGGCAACCCTCTTGGCCCGCGCCCTGCTGGGTCAGCCCGCCCCGTTACTGGCGAGCCTCGCCGTCGTGCTCAGCCTCTTTCTCCTAGCCTGGGCAGCACTCTCCGGGCGCTTCGCCAAGGGCGCCCTGACCGCCGCCGCCCATCGCCCCGGCGGCAACGCCAGCCGCCAGACCGGCGCCTTCCGCGCCACCCCCTTCGCCGCCCTCGCCGCCAAAAACCTGCGCCTGCTCGCCCGCTTCCCCGGCGTGGTCAGCCAAACGTTCTATCGCTCCCTGACCCTCGTTCCTGTGGCGATGATCCTGCTCGGGCGTGTCCATTTCGGCGGCGGCGTCGCGGTGACGGTGCCGCTTCTGGTCTTCCTGACCGGCCAGCTCGCGCTGTTCTTCATCTCGGTCATGGTCGGCGCGGACGACGCCCCGGAACTCGCCGCCAGCGCCCCGGTGCCGCTCGAAATGCGCGACCGCGCCGCCCTGTTCGCCGCCGCCTATGCCGCGCTGCTGCTGATGGCCCTGCCGCTGCTTGGCGTCTTATGGCGCGCCGCCGCGCTGATCCCCGTTTTGCTCGCTTGCATGGCCGGCGTCGGGGCGAGCAACCTGCTCCTAGGCCAACGCCTGCCGATCCCCTTGGTCCGTGCGCGTTTCGGTAAGGCGCAGACCGGCACGGTTCTGGGGCTGGTCCTGGGCGTCGGCGTCAGCAGCGCCTGGGCGCTCGCCTCATGGCTGCTGGCCACCCCCAGCCTCGCCGCATTTCTGCAAGCCGGTTAAACCGGAACGTTATCCAACAACCGCACGCTGCCCAGCTTCGCCGCCGCCAGTATCCGCGCCGGACGCGCCAGCGCTGCCAACGGCTCCATAGATTGCGCCTGCACCAGCGCCAGATAATCCGGCGCCATCTCCGCCATGCGCAGGGCCGCCTTTGCCGCCTCCAGACACAGCGCAACATCCTCGCCCGCGCCAATCCGCCGCGCCGCCTCGGTCAACGCCGCGAACAGGGCAGGGGATGCGGCCCGTTCCGCCGGGCTCAGGAACCGATTGCGCGACGACAGCGCCAGCCCATCCGCCTCGCGCATAATCGCCACCGGGACGACCTCCACCGGCAGCAGTAAATCCTCGACCATGCGTCGGATAACCTGCACCTGCTGCCAGTCCTTCTCGCCAAAATACGCCGCCGCCGGACGCACCTGGCCAAACAGCTTCGCCACGACAGTCGCCACCCCGGCGAAATGTCCGGGCCGCGCAGCTCCCTCCCAGCGCAACGCCGGCCCTTCCACGGTAATCATGCTGGCCGCCCCCGGCGGGTACATGACCGCGACGTCGGGCAGCCAGGCGAGATCACACCCCGCGGCTTCGAGCTTGGCGAGATCCCCGGCTTCGTCGCGCGGGTAGCGGGCAAAATCCTCGTTGGGGCCAAACTGCGTCGGGTTGACAAAAATACTTGCCACCACCGCCCGCTTCGCCGCCTGCGCCGCCGCCAGCAGTGAGAGATGCCCGGCATGGAGCGCGCCCATCGTAGGCACGAGCCCGACAGGCCCCAGCGTTTCCAAAGCTTCGCGCAGTTGCGGCAGTGTCCGAGCAATCCTCATATCGCCCCTGTTGACGATTTTGCGCGCCCCGTCCAGCCCCGCCAGACGCTCTCCTGAGCGTGATGGCTTTGCATCGATCGTGCACCAGCCTTGTTTTTGCACGTAAGTGGGCCGCTTTCCGGCGTAAATCGGTTGATTTGATGAATTGCTCTCCTGCTCTAGGCATCGAGGAAATGAGCCGCTATGAAAATTGACATGAGCGCAGCAAGCAAGGCCTGGATAAAATCAGAGCAAAAGCGCGGCAAACGCGCTGCCAAATTACCCATCGCCCTGGGGGGCGCGCAGGTGGCGCTCGGTATCGCCCAGGCGTTTTTCGCTGCGCAATTACTGGCAGCCCTGCTGCGTCTTGCCCATTTTGGGAATGTCCCCGCTGATTCCGCCGCTTTCCTGCTTCTTGCCCTGGCGCGCGCCGCCGCCCAGATGCAGGCCGAGCGCGTCGGCTTCGAGCGTGGCGCCGCCGCCCGCCGCCGTCTGCGCAATACGGTCCTCTCGACCCTCCTGGCCCTCGGCCCCTCCGGCCTGCGTGGGCAACACTCCGCCGCCCTCGCCGCGACGGCGGTGGACCGCGTCGAGGCGATGGACGGCCTGCACGCCCGCTGGATACCGGCCACCAGCCTCGCCCTGCTCGGCCCGGCGTTGGTCGGCCTCGCCGCCCTGGCCGTGGACTGGCGCAGCGGCGTCACCTTGCTGGTCGCGGGCATTACCGTCCCGTTCTCGATGGCGTTCGCGGGCATCGGCGCGGGTGCTGCAGCCAAGCGCCAGTTTGTCGCCATGACCCGCCTGCAGGTGCGCTTTCTCGACCGGATTCGCGGAATCTCCACCATCGTCCTCGCCGGACGCACCGCCGACGAAGCCAAGGCCCTCAAAGCCGCAGCGGACGAGCTACGCCAGCGCACCATGCGCGTCCTGCGCGTCGCCTTCCTGTCCTCGACCGCGCTCGACCTCGCCGCCGCCGCCGCCCTGGTCATCATCGTCCTGCGTTTCGCCCCGGTCCTGCGCGGAGACTCCGGCCTCGCGCCCACCGCCCTGTTCGCCCTGCTCCTGGTACCTGAATTCTTCGCCCCCTTGCGCGCCTTCGCTGCCGTCTACGCCGACCGCATGGCCGCCGAGGCCGTAGCGGAAGAATTCTGCGCCCTACCCGAACCGCCGCCCGCCGTTCCGGCGGTGGAAATTCGCAGCGTCGCCGCGCAAGGCCTGACCCTGGCCTTCGAGAACGTCTCCTTCACTTGGGACGAAGCACGCGGCAAAGTGCTGGACAACCTCTCCTTCAAGGTTGGCAGCGGGGAAATCCTCCTCCTCACCGGCGCGTCGGGTGCTGGCAAATCCACCATCCTGGACCTGATCCTCGGCTTCATCGCCCCCGCTTCCGGCAGGGTCACGATCAACGGCGCCGAACTGCCGACGCTGATCCCCTCGGCGCGCTGCAAAATGCTCGGCTGGATCGGCCAGAAGCCGATGATCTTCGCGGGCACCATCGCTGAGAACATCCGCTTCGCCCGCCCGGAAGCCGGCGAGGAGGAGCTTGCCGAGGCAATGCGCCAGGCCAGTCTGGAAGAGCTTGTCGCCACCTTGCCGCAAGGCGCTGAAACCCAGATCGGCGAAGGCGGCTTCGGCCTCTCCGGCGGCCAGGCCCAGCGCATCGCCATCGCCCGCGCCTTCCTCAAGGACTCGCCTTTGCTCTTGCTCGACGAACCAACCGCCCATCTCGACCCCGCCGTGGAGCGCGATGTCCTGGAGAGCATCAAGCGCCTCAGCGTAGGCCGCACCGTGATCCTCGCCACGCACTCTGCCATCGCGATGGAATTCGCCCGCAACTCAGGGGCCAAGCGCCTAGACCTGGACGCACTACGCCACGCGCGCCTACGCGGGGTGATGGCATGAACCCCGTCCTGCGCGTCGTGAAACTCTGGCGCGGGCAGGTGCCCTGGCTCGCCTTCGCCGCACTGCTCTCGCTCGGCGCACTGGCGGCGGGTGTGGCGCTGATGTTCTACTCGGGGCGCATGGTGGCGCTCTCCCTGCTCGGTAGTGCGGTCGCAGTGCCGCTGGCGCTTCAAATTTCGGGTACGGCGCGGGTGATCCTGCGTTACCTCGAGCGCGTCTTCTCGCACGAGGCGACCTTCCGAGCCCTGGCCACCTTGCGCGTCTGGTTCTTCTCGGGCCTTGCCGCCAGTGCGGCGGGCGGGCTCGGCCTGCGCCGCTCGGGCGATGTCCTGGCCCGGCTGGTCAATGATGTGGACGCGCTGGACGGGCTTTTTCTGCGTATTTTTGTTCCCCTGCTCGGCGCGCTCATGCTCCTGCCGATCCTTGCCGTGCTGCTCTGGCATGCAACGCCCCTGGCCCTCTTCGCGCTGCTGCCCTTCTTGGCGGTGGCATTCTACATCCCGCGCCGCGCCGCACGCCTCGCCGAGAAAAACAGCGCCCGCGCCGGTCTCGCGATGTCCGGCCTGCGCAGCGCCGCACTGGACGCGCTGCATGGCCTGCGTGAGGTCAAAATCTTCGCCGCCGAGGGCCGTATGCTGGCCGCCATCCAGTCCCGCGAGGCGGCATTTCTCGCGGCCCAGCGCGAGTTGATGGCGCAGAGCAGCGTGCTGAACGCGCTCTCCTTCCTGCTCGCCCAGGTTGGGATTCTCGCGGCCATCCTGCTCGGCTTCTCCGGCCACTCTGTCGCCGCTTTGGCCGGGGTCTTTGTCCTGATCACCGCCTTCGAGGCGATCCAGGGCCTGCCCCGCGCCGGGCTGCTTTACGGCCAGGCCAAAGCCGCCGCCGCCCGCGTGGTCAGCGCCGCCGAGGCCGGACCATTGGTCCAGGATCCCGCCAAACCCGCCGCGATGCCGCCGGGCAACGCCATCGCCTTCGAGCATGTCGGATTCCGTTACGCCGCGGACCGCCCCTGGGTTTTCGAATCCCTCTCGCTGCAACTCCCCGTAGGTTCGCGCACCGCCATCCTTGGGCCGTCCGGCGCAGGCAAATCCACCATCGCAGCGCTGCTGCTCAAGTTGATCGCCCCGCAATCGGGCGAGATCCGCCTCGGCGGCACGGACATCGCGGCGTTGCCCGCGGCAGTAGTGCGCCACCGGATCGCCTATCTCGGCCAGACCACGCAT
>DAOMCN010000019.1:0-3254 GCA_035427885.1 Acidocella sp.
GTCCCCGCCTGATATTCATTCAGCGTGATCTGCACGGCACTCTGCGCATCGGCCACCGCCAGTGCTTCGACCCGCGCCTGATCCGCCAAAATACGCAGATTCGAGAGATCGTTCTCGACGCCCTGAAACGCGCTCAACACCGTCTGCCGATAGTTCTGCACGCTCGCGTCATAGGCAAACTGCGCGGCACGCACCGACGCCGTCCTGCTGCCCCCCGCAAACAACGTCGCCGACATATTCGCCCCCAGCGACCACAGCGCATTGCTGACCGAGAACAGGCCGCCAACCGGGTCCGCCGCATACCCGCCCAGGGCTGAGAGGCTGATATCGGGATAATACGCCCCCTCCGCGACTCCGACCTGAGCATTCGCCTCCGCCATCGCTCGCTCGGCGGCGGCAATATCCGGGCGGCGCTGGAGCAGCGTACTCGGCACCCCGACCGGGGCCACCGGCACAACGCTAATCTGTGGCCCCGGCGGCAGGCTCAACTGCGCCGGCGCCTCGCCGATCAGCACGGCGATGGCATGTTCATACTGCGCCCGCGCCGCCCCGGCATTGATCAACTGCGCCTGCGCGCCCTCAAGCTGCGCGCGCGCGGTGATCACATCCGAAGGTGCGGCAACCCCGGCATTCCCCTGGTTTTGGGCAATGCGCAAACTCTGCGTATAGGCCGCGACCGTTGCCTGAAAGAGCGAAATATCCGCATCCGCCGTGCGCATTTCGACATAATCATACGCCAGCGCCCCTTGCGCGCTGAGCCGCGCATTGGCGAGATCCGCCGCACTGACCTGCGCCGCCGCTTCCCCGCTCTGCACCTGCCTGCGGATTTTGCCCCAGATATCGGGCGTCCAGGCAACATCTCCCTCGAACGTCCCGGACGTGCTCGGCCCGCCTGGTCCGCTCTGCTTGGCGCGCGTGGCGCTCCCGCTCAGCCCGACGGTGGGAAACAAGCCGCCCCGCGCCTCCTGCGCCAGCGCTAACGCCTGCTGATACGCGTCATAATCCGCCGCCAGCGTGGCGTTATCCATCGCCACCTTCGGCTCCAACGCGCTGAGCTGCGCATCGCCGAACGCCTGCCACCACTCCCCCTTGGGCGCGCCATCCGCCGGGCTGGCCTTAACCCACCCCGCCGCTTCCCGGTACCACGCAGGCACCGCCAACACCGGCTTGTGGTAATTCGGCCCCACCATACATCCCGCCAGCGCGAGGAGGCTGACGCCGCCCAAAACCCGGCCTGCCGCCTTCATCTTCTTCATTCCGCCTCCACAATACTACCCGCGCGCGGCGGCGCCGTATCGCGTCCCCCGCGCAGCTTCGCCGCCAGCCGGTCGAGCCACAGATACACCACCGGCGTTGTATAGAGCGTCAACATCTGGCTAACGAACAACCCGCCGATGATCGTCAACCCCAGCGGCTGGCGCAAACTCGCCCCCTGCCCCAGCCCGATGGCCAGCGGCAGCGCGCCCAGCATGGCGGCAAACGTGGTCATCATAATCGGCCGAAAGCGTAACACCGCCGCGCGGAAAATCGCCTCACTCGGCTCCAGCCCCTCTCCGCGCTCCAGTTGAAGCGCAAAGTCGATCATCAAAATCGCATTCTTCTTGACGATACCGATCAGCAGAATAATACCAATGAGCGCGATAATGGTCAGCGGCACATTCAGCACCAGCAAAAACAGCGTCGCGCCCACGCCCGCCGAGGGAATGGTGGAGAGGATGGTGATCGGATGGATCGTACTCTCGTAGAGAATCCCCAGCACGATATAAACTGCCGCGAGCGACGCCAGAATCAGCAGCGGCTCCGTCCCGAGCGACGACTTGAACGCCGCCGCCGTCCCGGCAAAACTCCCGGTAATGCTGAGCGGCACATCGATATTGCTCATCGTGCGCGTAATCTCGGCGGCGGCGGTGCCAAGCGCCACCCCTTGCGGCAGGTTGAACGAGATCGTCGCCGCGATCCGCCCGCCATCATGATTGACCGAAATCGGCGTCGTCCCCGCCCGGTAGCTGGCAAACGCCGAGAGCGGCACCATCGTCTCCGAGTTGGTACTGACCGCCGTGCCGCTGGAAGCGCTGGACTTGCCGCCCGACGCAATCGAATTAATCGCCTGATTTGTGGCCGAATCAAGCGCCACCGAGCTTACCTGACCGCTCGCATTCCCCGTCTTGACGCTGGCCAGCACCGTCCCCGCCGGCGCATTGGTCTGCGACGTCCCGCTCGCCTTGCCGCCCGAGGTGCTGACATAAATCCGGCTAAGATCCTTTGGCGTCTGCTGGTACTGTTGCGCCAGCTCCATCACCACCTGATACTGGTTGAGCTGGTTATAGATGGTGGAAACCGTGCGCTGGCCAAAGGCATCGTAGAGCGTGTTGTCAATCTCGCTGGGCGTAACATTAAGCCGCGACGCCTCCGCCCGGTTGATCACGATATCCGTCTCCAGCCCGCCTTGCTGCAAATCGGAGTTGACATCGGCCAGCGCCTTATCCTTGTTGAGTGCCGCGACAATCTTGGGAATCCATTGATACAGCGCCGCCGAATCATCGCTGTAGAGCGTGTACTGATACTCGGCATTGCCCCTCCGCCCGCCGACGCGCAAATCCTGCGCCGGGACCATGAACGTCTGCGCCCCGTCAATCTTGCTCAACGGCTTACGCAGCCGCGCGACAATCTGCGTGGCGCTCGCATGGCGCTGCGCCAGCGGCTTCAGCGTTACGAACAAGAACGCGCTATTGGTCGAACGCCCGCCAGTAAACCCGGCAACCGAGGCAACCCCAGGATCATGTTGTACAATCGCCTGCAACTCGGTCAGCTTCTGCGTCATCGCGGCGAAGGAAATACTTTGATCCGCCTGTACCGTGCCGATCAGCAGCCCGGTATCCTGCTCGGGAAAAAACCCTTTCGGGACGACGACAAACAGCGCGACATTGAGCAACACCGTCAGCACCAGCCCCGCACCGACAAGCCGCGCATGCGCCAGCGCCCAGCGCAGCGAGCGCGTATAAGCTTCAAGCGAACGATCGAACCCCGCCTCCAGCCAGCGCAGAAACCGGTTCCGCATCGCAGCCTTAGGTCGGTCGCGCAGAAACATCGCGCACAGCATCGGCGTCGTGGTGAGCGAGAAGCTCGCCGCCCAGGCCGCGCCCGGCGCTGTCGTGGCGACCAAGACTGCAGCCGACGCCGCCGCGGCGGAAGGAACCACGCTGCGGGCCCTCGGCAAGGTCGTCCTGGCGGGATTCAGCGAGCCACAGGACATT
>DAOMCN010000019.1:3264-13922 GCA_035427885.1 Acidocella sp.
GATGAGGATGGTAATGGAGAGCGTCTCGGCAAATTCCTGAAACAATCGCCCGACCAGCCCCGGCATCAGCAGGATCGGCGTAAACACCGCAATCAGCGAAAGGCTCATCGAGAGCACGGTAAAGCTGACCTCCGCCCCGCCGCGCAGCGCCGCCTCGCGCGGCTCCATCCCCGCCTCCAGATGGCGCATCGTATTCTCCACCACGACGACGGCATCATCGACAACAAACCCGGTCGCGATGGTCAGCGCCATCAACGAGAGATTATCAATCGAGAATCCGAGCAGATACATCGGCCCAAACGTCCCGATAATGGACACCGGCACCGCCAGCCCCGGAATTAGCGTCGCCCGCCCGGAGCGCAGAAAAACGAACACAACGCCAACCACGAGCAATACCGCGATAAATAACGTACGCTCCGTATCGGTGAGCGCCGCGCGGATGGATTGCGAACGATCCATCGCAATGGTGATATGGATCGAAGGCGGCAGCGCCGCGCGCAGACCGGGTAACATCGCCCTCAACTGGTCCACGGTCTTGATCACATTAGCGCTCGGGCTCGGATGCACAATCACCAGCACCGCACGCTTGCCGTTCAGCAGCCCGGCATTCTGCAAATTCTCAACCGAATTATCGACCTGCGCGACATCCGAGAGCCGCACCGCCTGGCCATTGCGATACGCCACCACAAGATCGCGATATTGCGCCGCGACCGTCGCCTGATCATTAGTATAGATCTGGTAGCGCTGCGGCCCGACATTGAAATACCCTTTTGGCGCATTCGCATTCGCCGCCGCGAGTGCGGCGCGCACATCCTCAAGCCCGATGCCGTATTTATTCAACGGCCCAGGCTGCAACTCAACCCGCACCGCGGGCAGCGCCGAGCCACCGAGTTCGACATTGCCAACGCCGTCCACCTGCGAGAACTGCTGTTCCAACACCGTATCGGCGGAATCATAAAGCTGCCCCGGCGTCAGCGTATCCGAGGTCAACGCCAGCACCATGATCGGCGCATCCGCCGGGTTGAATTTCTCATAGGTCGGATTGGCGCGTAAGCTTACCGGCAAATCCGCCCGCGCCGCCTGGATCGCCGCCTCGACATCGCGCGCCGCCCCGTCAACATTCCGGTCCAGCCCAAATTGCAGCGTAATCCGCGTCACCCCGACACCCGATTGCGAGGTCATCTCGGTAACATCGGCAATTGTGCCGAGATGGCGCTCCAGCGGCTCGGCCACCGTCGCCGCCATCGTATCTGGGCTGGCGCCCGCCATGCGCGCCTGAACCTGGATGGTAGGAAACGAAATCTGCGGCAGCGGCGCCACGGGAAGCCTAAAGAACGCGAGCGCGCCCGAGAGCGCAATCCCCAAGGTCAGCAGCGTCGTCGCCACCGGCCGGTTGACGAAGATGCTGGAGAGATTCACGTCGCCTCGCTCAACCTGCCCCGCAACCGCCGCGAGAGCGCATCGAACGCGAGATACACAACCGGCGTGGTAAACAGCGTCAACACCTGGCTGACCGCCAACCCGCCAACAATCGCGACTCCGAGCGGCGCGCGCAGCTCAGAGCCCATCCCCCCGCCCAGCATCAAGGGCAAGCCCGAGAACATCGCCGCCAGCGTGGTCATCAGAATCGGCCTGAAGCGCAACATGCACGCCTCATAAATCGCATCACGCGCGCTCTTGCCCTCGTTGCGCTCGGCATGTAGCGCGAAATCGATCATCATGATCGCGTTTTTCTTGACGATGCCAATCAGCAGGACAATGCCAATAATCCCGATGACATCCAGCCCCTCGCCCCCGACCCACAAAAAGATCAGCGCGCCAATGCCGGCAGAAGGCAGCGTCGAGAGGATCGTGACCGGATGGATAAAACTCTCATAGAGCACGCCAAGCACGATATAAACCGCGATAATCGCGGCCAGCAGCAGAAACACCTCGTTATTGAGCGATTTCTGAAACGCCAGCGCTGCCCCTTGAAAATTCGTCGTCACCGAAGCGGGGAAATGCAGCGGCACCTCGGCCTTCTCAATCGCATCCACCGCCGCGCCGAGCGATGCCCCTTGCGCCAGGTTGAACGAGATCGTCGTCGCCGGAAACTGGCCCAGATGCTCGATCACCAAAGGCTCAGGCTGCTCGATGAACGTCGCAATCGCCGAGAGCGGCACCTGCCCGCCGGACGCCGTCGAGGAGGGCAGATAGATCGAACCGAGCGACGCCAGATTGGTCATCTTCGCCGGATCAACAGTCATAATCACCCGGTACTGGTCCGTCTGGGTAAAGATGGTGGAGATAATCCGCTGCCCGAAGGCGTCGTAGAGCGCGCTATCGACCGTCGCCGGGGTAATCCCAAACCGCGCCGCCGCCGTGCGGTCGATCTTGATGTAAACCGACTTGCCCGCCGCCTGCAATTCGCTGGCAACATCCGTAATCTGCGGCAGCGTCTTCAACTTGGCCATCAGCTCGGGCACATAGGTGGTAAAATCCGCCTCGTTGGGATCTTCGAGCACGAACTGATACTGCGTCGGAGAAACCGTCGTATTCAGCGTTAGACTCTGCACCGGCTGCATATAGAGACTGATCCCCGGCACGCCGGAAACCTCCGTCTGCAACCGCCGGATGATCTGGCTCGCACGCTCGCTGCGCGCGCTCTTGGGCTTGAGATTGATCAAAAACCGCCCCTGATTGAGCGTCGTATTCGTCCCATCGACGCCAATATACGAAGTCAGGCTGACAACATCAGGGTCTTTCAAGATCGCATCGGCCAGCGCCTGCTGATGCACCGCCATCTCCGCGTAGGACGTACTCTGCGCCCCTTGCGATATCCCCTCGATCACCCCGGTATCCTGCACCGGGAAAAACCCTTTGGGGATAAAGACGTAAAGCAAGACGGTCAGCACCAGCGTCGCCACCGCGACCGCCAAGGTAAGCCTGGCATGGCGCAGCACAATCTCCAGCCCGCGCCCATACGCCGCCAGCAGACGGTTGAAATTGCGCTCATTCCATGCCTCGAACCAACTCGGCTTAACCGTCCCCTTATCGCGCAGCAGCTTGGCGCAAAGCATCGGCACCAGCGTCAGCGACACGACCGCCGAAATGACAATCGTCACCGCGAGCGTGACGGCAAACTCCGAAAACAGTCGTCCGACCACATCGCCCATGAACAGCAGCGGAATCAGCACGGCAATCAACGAGACGGTAAGCGAGATAATGGTGAACCCGATCTGCCCCGCCCCTTTGAGCGCCGCGTCCAGCGGATGCTCGCCCATCTCCAGATAGCGCGTAATATTCTCGATCATCACAATCGAATCATCGACGACAAACCCGGTGGCAATAATAAGCGCCATCAACGAGAGGTTATCAATCGAGAAATTACAAAGATACATGACGCCAAGCGTCCCGATGAGCGAGACCGGCACCGAGATACTAGGAATGACCGTCGCGCGAAAATTGCGCAAAAACACAAAAATCACGGCCACAACCAGCACAACGCTCAGCAGGAGTTCAAACTCCGCATCACCAACCGAAGCGCGGATCGAGGTTGTGCCATCGCTCATGACCCCAACCACCATCGCGGCTGGCAACCCTGCGGTCAGTGTTGGCAACTGCGCCTTAATCGCATCAACCGTGGCGATTACATTCGCCCCTGGCTGGCGCATCACATTGAGAATAATCGCGGGCGTGCGGTTCGCCCAGGCGCCCAGTTCCGCATCCTCCGGCGCCGAAATAATCCTCGCCACATCGCCAAGATAAACCGGCTCGCCATTCTTATACGCGACAATCAGCTTAGCATAAGCCGAAGCCTGGGTAATCTGATCGTTATCGTTAATCGTATAGCTCTGTACCGGCCCGGAGAAACTTCCCTTTGGCGTATTAACGTTCAGATTACCGATCAGCGTACGAATATTATCGAGGCTCAGCCCATAAGACGCCAGCGCCCGCGGATTGACCTCGACGCGCACAGAAGGCGTATTCCCCCCGCTGACCGTTACAAGCCCCACCCCGGGCACTTCGGAAATCCGCGCCGCCAGCCTGGAATTGGCCAGACTCTCGACCTCGGTGAGGTTCATCGTCTTGGAGGTGATCGCAAGCGTCATCACCGGCGCATCGGCGGGGTTGATCTTGGCATAAATCGGCGGCGCGGGCAGATCCGAGGGCAACAGATTCCCCGCCGCGTTGATCGCCGCCTGCACCTCCTGCTCGGCCACATCAAGGCTGAGCGAGAGCGCAAACTGTAAGGTAATAACCGACGCCCCGGCAGAACTCGCCGAGGACATCTGGTTCAACCCCTCCATCTGCCCAAGCTGACGCTCCAGCGGCGCGGTGACGGAAGAAGTCATCACCTCGGGCGAAGCGCCAGGATAGAACGTCTGCACCTGGATCGTCGGATAATCGACATCGGGCAGCGCCGAGACGGCGAGAAACTTGAACGCGACCAGCCCGGTGAGAACAAACGCAACCATCAGCAGCGATGTCGCCACCGGCCGCAGAACAAAAAGTTTAGAAGGATTCACGACGCCGCAGCGGCCGAAGCACCGCCAGACGAACTCCCCTTCTTATGCCCCGCGACACCGCCCGCCGCCGGTGTCGTCGCAACGCTCACCTTGGCCCCCTCGCTCAAGCGGTCCACGCCATCGGTGACAACAACCTCCCCTGGCGTCAGCCCCTTGGAAATAACAGTATTGACCCCATCCGTCGCCCCGGTACTGACCACCTGGACGCTGACCGTGTTGTCCGGCTTGACAACATAAACATAACTCCCCGGCTCGCCGGACTGTACCGCCTGACTCGGTACCAGCGTCGCATTCCGCAGCGTGTTCACCAGCAGATGCACATTAACAAACTCATTGGGAAACAGCGCATCGTCCGCATTGGCGAAATCCGCGCGCAGCTTAACCATCCCGGTCGCCGTATTTACCTGGTTATCGACAGCGCTCAGAGTCCCGTCTTCGAGCTTGGTCGTATCGTCGCTGGCATACGCCGCAGCACTCAGCTTCGCGTTCTGCCCAAGGCGCACCAGCACCGGCGCCAGATCGGCCTGCGCCACGGAGAAGATCACCGTCGTGGGCGAGATCGTGGTGACCACGGCAATCCCGGTTGAACTCCCGGAGGTAACATAATTCCCCGGATCGACCAGCCGCAACCCAACCCGCCCGGCCACCGGCGAAGTAATATGGCAATAGCTGAGATCCAGCCTGGCGCTATCAATATTCGCCTGATCCCCCTTAATCGCCGCCTGCTCCTGGGCAACGAGAAACGCTTGATCGGCCACCTGCTGCGGCGCAATGGATTTCTGCCTCTCCAGAACCTGGTAGCGCGCCAGATCCGAGCGCGCCTGCCCCAGCGCCGCCAGATCCTTGGCCAGCGCCGCCTGATACTGCTCAAGCTGAATCTGATACGGCCGTGGGTCGATCTCCGCCAGGAACTGCCCCTTGGCAACATCCTCGCCCTCGGTAAACGCCACCTCGGTCAGATACCCGCTAAGTTGCGGCAACACGGTAACCGTCGCCACCGGCGTCACCGTCCCCAGCTCATCGAGCACCACCGGCATTTCGCCCGAGACGACCCTGGCCACGCCAACAGCCTGCACCGCCATATGCGCCCTCGGCACAACGCCCGAATGCCGATACCAGATGAATGCCGCCAACAGCACGGCCAAGCCGGCAAAAATCCAACGCTTCCTACCTCGTCTGGGCCGCGGAACCGGATCAACCACGCGCGCTTCTCCCCATCATCTAACCAGGGTCTATAACCAGTTGGATATGAATTGTCCCAGCTTAGCGTTTACGACTTCATGACAAAGCGTAACCCTACCCCGCCGCCAAAATCCGCTCCACCCCGCCCATATAAGGCCGCAGCGCGCCAGGCACGGTCACCGACCCGTCCTCGTTCTGATGGTTCTCCAGCACCGCGATCAGCGCCCGGCCAACCGCAACGCCCGAGCCGTTGAGCGTATGGACAAACTCCGGCTTACCCCCCTCGCCCCGATACCGCGCATTCATCCGCCGCGCCTGAAACGCCCGCGTGTTGGAACAGGACGAAATCTCCCGATACATCCCCTGCCCCGGCAGCCAGACCTCAAGATCATACGTCCTGACCGCCGAAAACCCGGTGTCCCCGGCGCAGAGCAACATCCGCCGGTACGGCAACTCGAGCCGCTCCAGGATTGTCTCGGCGCAGCGCGTCATGCGCTCATGCTCGGCCTCGGACTCCTCAGGCCGCGCGATGCTGACCATCTCGACCTTGTTGAACTGATGCTGGCGCAACATCCCCCGCACATCGCGCCCGGCTGAACCTGCCTCGGAGCGGAAACACGGGGTGAGCGCCGTAAAGCGCAACGGCAGCGCCGCCCCGGCCAGCATCTCCCCCGCGACAAGATTGGTGAGCGACACCTCGGCCGTCGGGATCAACCACCGCCCATCCGTGGTACGGAACAAATCCTCGGCAAATTTCGGCAACTGCCCGGTACCGAACATACTCGCATCATTAACCAGTAGCGGCACCGCCGTCTCCGAGTAGCCATGCTCGGCGGTATGCGTATCGAGCATAAACTGGCCAAGCGCGCGCTCGAGCCGCGCCAGCGCCCCCTTGAGCACGGTAAAGCGCGACCCCGCCAACTTCGCCGCCCCGCCAAAATCCATCAGCCCGAGCGCCTCGCCAATCTCGAAATGCTGTTTAGGCACAAAGCCAAACGCCGCCTTGCTCCCCCAGACCTTGACCTCAAGGTTATCCGCCTCGTCGCGCCCAGCCGGCACCGCCGCGTCCAGCAGATTTGGAATCGCCGAAACCGTCTCGCGCAGCAAAACCTCCAGCCGCGGAACCTCCGCCTCCAGCGCCTCCATCTGCCCGCGCAACGCCCCGCCCTCGGCCTCCAGCGCCGCGGTATCCTCTTTGGCCCGCTTTGCCTCGCCAATCCGCTTGGCCAGCGCATTGCGGCTCGCCTGCAAAACCTGCAACTGCGCCACCGCCGCGCGGCGCTCATCATCCAGCGCAATCAACTCCGCCGAAAGCGGCAAAATCCCGCGCCGCGCCAACCCGGCATCAAACCCCGCCGCATCGTCGCGGATCGCCTTCACATCATGCATCTTCGCCACTCACCGGAATCTTCGGCTCCACCATTTTGACCGCGAACAAAGAAATTTCGAACAGGAAGATAACCAGCGACGCCATCATCACCTGCGAGGGAATATCCGGTGGCGCAAGAAACGCGGCGAGGACGAAACACCCGACATACGCATAGCGCCGGTATTTCTTGAGTGACGCGGAGCTGACAATCCCAACCCGCCCCAGCAGCGTGAGCAGCACGGGTAGCTCAAAGCTGAGCCCAAACGCGAAAATCAGCTTCATGACGGTATCGAGATACTCGCTCACCCGCGCCATTAGCGCGATCTGCACATCCCCCCCGGCACCGCTCGTCTGAAAGCTCAGAAAGAACCGCCAAGCCGCCGGAAATACGATGTAGTAACACATCGCCCCGCCAAGAAAAAACAGAATCGGCGTGGCAACCAGAAACGGCAGCATCGCCGCCTTCTCGCGCTTGTAGAGTCCTGGCGCGATAAACATCCACAACTGCGTCGCCACCACGGGAAAAGACAAAAACGCGGCGGCAAAGAGCGAGACCTTGATATAGGTGAAGAACGCCTCGTAAAGCCCGGTATAGATCAGCTCCGGCTTCTCGCCGCGCATCACCAGCGCATGGGCCAGCGGCGCCGCTAGAAAATCATAAATCCGCGTCGAGAAATGGTAACAGACGAGAAACGCGAGGAGGAAGGTAATCCCCGACCACATCAACCGGCGCCGCAGCTCTGAGAGATGCTCCATAAGGGGCATCTCCTTGTCGTTGATCTCGTCGTTGACCTCGTCCTTGGTCGCGCCTTTAGTCCCGTCTTTGATCTCATCGTTGATCGGGTCGTTGATCGGCTCGTTGGTCCCGTCGTTCAGGGGTGTCTCGTCCATATCCTAATACCCCCAGCGCCGTGTGCCCGGCGGGATAAACGCCGGCACAGGTTGTTTACGTGCGACATCGGGCGGCACGAACTCCGGCGCGTCGGGCAGTTCCTCGACCACGGGCACCGTCGCCACCACCGGCCTCTCGGCTCCAGGCGGCCGCTCGAATTCTGGCGGCACCGAAACCGCCTCGCGCAAGCTCCCATCGGGATCAATCGCTTGCTCCGCCGCGGTCTTGAAATCGAACCGCCGCAGCTTGTTGATCTCGGTTTTGACGTCGGAGAGGTTCGCCTCGCGCATCATGTCATCGACATGCCCCTGGAACTCCGCCGCCATGCCCCGCGCTTTTTTCATCATAGCGGTCACGGTACGGATCGCCACAGGCAAATCCTTTGGCCCGATGGCAATCAGCGCCACCGCCATGATCAGTCCAATCTCACCCCAGGAAAATCCAAACATGGAACGGTTGCTAGCAGGGTCTTAGCGCTTGGGCAAAGCGGCGACGATCCGCATCAACCCGGCGTCGCGCACCCCGAGCTGGTCCAGATGCGCGACCGTATTGTCCAGATATTCGAGCGAAGTGCCCAAATCCCCTCGCCCCGTGGCGATCAGCTCTGCCGTCTGCGCCACGCTCAACTCGCGCAAATAGCGCGGATGCGCCCGGTTGACGACAAAAGTTACCGCACAAAATTTTTCATCCCCCCCCGAAATCTCGACCCAGCGCGCGAGATACGCCCCGCCATACATCTCGCGCTGCCACAGCAACCCAAGCTCCTCGCGCACGCTCGCGGCAGCAATCCGAAACGCCACCCCCCGGCACGCCCCGCCGTGGTCGAGTGCGAGCATAACCCCCGGCGTCTCCGGCGTCCCCCGCCCCATGTACATTTTCAGACAGAATCGCCGGTGCCAGCCGTGCAGCAGCGCCGGACGCTGCTCGACGAACTCGATCGCCGGATTCCAGATCAACGAGCCATAACCGAACACCCAGAGATCCTGCTCGGGCGTATGACGCGCCAGAATCTCCTCTAGCAGCGCCGCCATCTCCGCCTCGGTGCGCCCGCGCATATCCGCATGGCTGGAAAAATATTCGTTCTGATGCGCCTTAACCGTGCCATCGCGCAGGCTCTCGCGGGTAATCTTCAGCATCACGCCCCCACCGCCGCACCCGGTGTCGTATCTGGCGCCGTATCTGGCGCCGTATCCGGCGCTTGGGCCGGTTCAGCCTGCTCACCCGTATCCGCCTTGGGCAACCTGACCGGCACGGACGGATCAACGAGCAATTCCTCGCGCCTGGGCAGATCGCGCAGATCATTGATCCCGAACTGCGCGAGAAACGCCGGCGTCGTTCCCCAGAGCGTTGGCCGCCCCGGCGTCTCGCGCCGCCCCTTTGGCGTCACCAGCCCGTTTTCGAGCAACAGATCGAGCGTCGTCTGCGACAGCGCCGCCCCCCGGATTTCCTCGATCTCGGTGCGCGTAACCGGCTGATGGTAGGCGACAATCGCCAGCGTCTCCATCGCGACGCGCGGCAGACGGCGCGGCAACTCGACCACCTTGCGCAACGTCGGTGCGATATCGGGGGCGGTGCGAAACTGCCATCCCCCCGCAACCCGTACCGGCGCCACCCCGCGCCCGTCATAGCGCGCCATGAGTGCGGCCATCACCGCGTCCACATCGGTATTCTCCGGCAACAAATTCGCCAGCACCCGGTCCGTAACCGGCAGGGTGGCTGCAAAAATCACCGCCTCAGCCAACCGCACCGCCTGAAACATCGCCTCATCCGCCAAGCCCATCGCCCTCCTCAACCCGCGCCGCGCCGCGCACCAGAATCGGCCCAAAAATCCGCTCCTGGCGCAAATCCAAGACGCCGCCCTTGGCCATCTCCAACCCCGCCACCAGCGTCGCCGAAAGCGCCGCCCGCCTGGGCAACCCTTCCTCCAACCCCTCCGGCAGAAACCCCTCCAGGCTCGACCAATCCGGCACCGAGCCCACCAGCCGCGCCAGCCGCTCCAGCGCATTCTGCACCGAGAAATACACCATCGGCTTGGGCCGGTATTGCACCTTCGCCCCCGCCCGCCGCCGCGCCGCGAGATACGCGGACAACAACCCGCTCATCTCGACGCGCAACCGGCTGCGGTCCGTCTCGGTAAATTCCTCCGCGATGCCGCGCGCAAAAGCGTCCCAGCCCAGTTGCGGGCGCTGGCCCATCCAGAGAGCCGCCGCCCGCACCGCCTGCAAATCCAAAAGCCGCGCCGCCAGCGTCTCCGCCGCACTCTCCGCGTCCTCGGGCTCGCCCAAGGCAGGCACGAGCAGCCGGGATTTCAGCCAGGTCAGCCACGCCGCCATAACCAGCCAATCGGCGGCGAGTTCGAGCCTTACCCGGCGCGCCCCCTCGATCACCACCAAAAACTGCTCGACCAGCGCCAGGATCGAGATTTTAGCGAGATCAACTTTCTGCGCCCGCGCGAGTTCCAACAGCAGGTCGAGCGGCCCTTCAAACCCCTCCAGTTGTAGAACCAGCGACTCAGCTTCCACTGCCATGCCCCGTCAGCTGCAACACGATCCCCTCCGCCCAGGGCAAAACCCGGCCCATCGCCGCCTGAAACGGATCGAAGGTAATGCCAAACTGCCCCAGCAACAGCGGCAACACAAAGAGAACCATCAACACCGCGACGATGCCAAACTTCTCCGCCCGCGCCAGCGCCCTTGCAGCAGGCAGC
>DAOMCN010000020.1:0-6107 GCA_035427885.1 Acidocella sp.
CAAACAATATCAATTGCCATTCGACTTAGTACCTTAATATATTTTGAAGTTTCGTTTCGTATTGCACATCAGACTTACAAGAAATACCCCTCCAGTATGCTTGCTTGCCTATAGCAATGCTGAAAATATTTCCCCGCCAACCCCCGGCTCATACCACACCGCCTCGCCGGCGGCGGTGGCGTGCAGGCAAAACGCCAGCAGCGCGTCCGGCAATGTCTCGATCTGCTCGTCCAGCCCGCCGAGCCTTGCCCAGGCGTTCTGGCGGAGGGCAAAAAATTCCGCCGCAACCGCCGGCACCGGGCCCGGCTGGCTGTAGGCCGCGTCGTCCGGGTGCATGCCCCGGCCGCGCGGCTCAGCCAAGCCGCCGGCCTCCTCGGCGCCGGCGCTCAGCAGCAGCCCGTCCGGGCCACGCAGCTGCGCCGCCAACGCCGCCAGCGCCGGCATCCGGGCGAAGGCGGCAAGGGCGCTGGTCCAGAACGGCGCCGGCCGCACCCCCGCCGCCAGGAATACCGCGAGCCCGCCGGCGACCAGGCGCATCGCCCCGTTGCAGCGCGCGGCGGGGGACGCCGCCTCCGCCAGCCGCACATAGCGCAGGTTGCGCACCACCAGCGGCAGCAATGCGGCTTCGTCACCGGCGCCGTCATCCAGCAGGTAAACCTCCGCCGGGGTGTCGCCCAGGGTTTCCTGCAAGGCGCGCAGGGTCTCGTAGATGCCGGCAACCGGGCCGGCGGCGGCGACGAAAACGCTCGCCAGCGGCACCGCGCAGGGGGCGAAGGCAAAGGGCGCGAAGCCGGTGGTGACATCGGCCACCGCGCTGCGCAGCGGGCGCAGCCGGGCCGGAGAATCCCCCGCCGCGCTGGCGGCGGCGAGCTCGGCAAAAAAATCCGCGACCGTGGTGAACAAGGCGGCGACGGCCTGGTTGTCCTGCGCCGCCCGCTGCGAGAGCTGGGCGAGTGCCGATTTCAGCAGCCGGATGTCGTGCTCGAGCGCCTCGATCTTGCCGAGCGCGTTCGCCACGACCTTTTTGCGGAAGATCTGCGGCGGCGAGAGCAGGTGTTCGGTGTTCTTGATGCGTGCGGCGACCGTGACATCGCCGGCGCGGGCCAGCGCCTCCTGCGGCAGGGACCAGGAGAAGCTGTAACACCCGTCGCCAATGCCGGCCTGGAGCAGATCATCCCGGTAGAGCCCCGCCATGGTGCTGCCGGTGGGTAGGCCGTCGACCAGAAACTCGACTTCCACACGCTCATCGGGCCGCGCCTCATCCCAGGCCCAGCCATAGGCGATCCCGTCTTCGGAGATGAAGTCGAAATGGCCTTCAGGCTTGCGCGGCGCCGGCGCGGCGCCGGTTTTCTCAAGCTCGGCGTTCTGGTTGGTCATGCGCCGCAACCTGGGGTTTGCCCGGCGGCGCCGGCGGCGGGATTGAACGGATATAACGGCACGCCGAGCTTGTGGGCGATGGCGGTATCCAGCGCGTCGGCAAGCACGTTCGCCCCCATCTCGAGCGACAGCTCGGCGCGGACCAGCTGCTGGCCGTTGGCTGAAAGGCGGTTCCAGAGCGTCTCGTCGCGGTACAGGCGCAAAATCCCCGCGGCAAAACGCTCCGGCGCGTCGGCGACCAGGACATGTTGGCCGTGGACAAGCTGGGTGCCCTCGACCCCGACCGGGGTTGAGACAATGGGAATGCCGTAGGAGAGCGCCGAGGCAACCTTGCCCTTGACCCCGGCGCCCACCCGCAACGGGCATACGAAGACGCGGCACGGGTCGAACAGATCCCGCAGGTCGTCGATCATCCCGGTCACGATGATATCCTCCGAGGCGAGATCCAGGACTTCCTCCGGCGGGTAGGAGCCGGCGACGATGAAGCGCATGCCAGGCTCGGCCGCCCGCAGCAAGGGAAATATTTCTGTCGCGAAATAGCGTACCGCGTCGATATTGGGCGGGTGGCGGTAGCCGCCGAGGAAACAGACATCCCGCCGCGCGGAAAACGGCACCGCGGTGCCGAAATGCTCAAACATCAGCGGCCATAACGCCACCGGACTGTCTGGTGCCTCGACCGCCAGCACGTCGCGCTCCAGCTGCGAATGGGTGATGGTGCAATCCACCTGATTGATGATGGAGAGCTCCCGCTGCTTCATCAACGCGGCAGCGGCGCGCATGTCGTCATCCTCGTTCAGCGTCGCCGTGCGCTCCATCCGCAGGTAGTGCAGATCCGCGACGTGGAACAGAACCGCCGCGCCGGGCGCGTAGCTGCGAATGATGGGCAGGCATTTTTCCATGACGCTCGGCCGGTAGACCATCACCGCATCGAACTGCCAGCCGTAGCGCTGCATATACGCCTCAAACCCAAGATCGTAGGGGGCATAGGCGCAGTCGACCCCCATGCGTTGCAGGGCGGTGGTGTAGACGGGCTGGAACAGCCAGTTATCTTCCGGCACGAAGGTCGTTTTATAGCCCAGCGCCATGCATACCTGCAGGGCCATGAAGGTTTGTACCGAGCCGGCGTCACGGTCGGGCGTTGGCGCGGTGACGTCGACAACCAGGAAGCGTTTGCTGACATCCCGTTCGCGTTCGAAATAGGGCGCCTGCCCGTTGGGACGATGGCGAGCCAGCTGCTTATGCCAACGCAAATAGATTTTTTTGGTATTGGTCACCTGATAGGCTTTGGTACCGCTGCCCGTATCGGTGCCGGATGTCTTGCCCTCGTAATGCACGATCCGGGATTGCGGCTGGAACCAAACCTCAAACCCGGCTTCGCGAACCCGGAAGGCAAGATCTAGATCCTCGCAATAGGCCGGCCGGAAATACGGGTCGAACCCCCCCAGCGCGTTCCATAAGATGGTGGGCAGGGCGATGGAGCAGCCGGAGATGTAATCAACTTGGCGCGCATAGGAATATTGCGGGCGATTGGGATCATCGCCCCGACCGTAATTCCACGCGCTGCCGTCCCGCCAGACGATCCCGCCGGCTTCCTGCAGGCTGCCATCGGCATAGTGCATTTTGGAGCCGACCAGCCCGGCGGCGGGCCAGCGCGCAAAACTATCAATCAATGCGTCAAGCCAGCCATCCGCCACGCGTGTGTCATTGTTGAGCATGACGACATAGCGCCCCCTGGCCAGGCCGCCGCCGGCATTACAACTGGCGATGAACCCGCCATTTTCCGCCTGTCTGTGATAGCGTATGTTGCGTACCCGCGGGAGAAATGCGCTGCTCTCATCGGGAGAACAATCATCAACAACGATGATTTCCATGTGATGCCGTGTATTATGCCGGAGCAGGCTCTCAAGGGCATTCAGCGTATAGGCCAACTGGCCGTAGACCGGTATGATGACCGAGACTTCCGGCGCCACGGAGCCAGGCGGTGCGAAGGGAATTGCGTTGAGATCCCTGACCGCGCCAGCGAAATCCGGCGCCGCCTCCCGAAGCGCAAAGCGTTGCATAAATACTTCGCCGCGCCGACCCTCGACGACCACCGGGTCATCGACCCGCGCATCATATAGCCCGAGGTCATCGACGGTAAGGCCGCTTTTCTCCGCGAGGGCCCAGGCATGGGTGGATCGCGGCACATCGAACGCGGCGGCTTGACCTTCCCTCGCGGATGCGGCCTCGCGGAGCTGCGCTTGAAGCAGGTGACGCTCTTGGATCAAATCATTGACCCGCGCCCCCAATCCGGCAAGCCGATCCACGAGGGCAATCCTGTTCACATCCGGCGGCTCAACGGTTGCGGGCTGCGTTGCGGCGAGACGTGTCCCGGACAAAATCTTGACTTCGGGATTACGCGCGCGACTTTGTCTCAAACTCGTAGCTACTGTATGCAAAATCAGGACGTCCTATTGGATAGCGTTCGAAGCTCGTTTACTTCGGGCAATCAAAGCAACAGAAAAGCTTTTTTGGACTGAATTGGAGAGGCTTCAAAGCGCATCGTTAAGTAACTTTCGTTGATTTATCAAAACTAGTTTACTAAATTTTACTTTAATGGTTTATAACGTTGATGCAACACAATAGTTGGGGGCGAAAATTGCGTGCTTAGGTGAACTCGGACGTTTTCGCCTTCAGCATCCCCAACGACACGACGCGCAATGCAGTCGATTTTTTCCGGATATTTCAAGAAGGTCCCGTTATGCCAGAGCAAAGCTTTATGCAGGTCCCATCGGAAGGTTTTGGGCTCGGAAATTCCACACAGCCTTTTTTGAGACGCGCTGGCGTCACCAAGAACTTCGGTTCGGGCGGCGATATGGCGGAGCTGGGAGATGGCTGGGCGTGGCCGGAGGATAACCAGAACTGGAATGATGGTTATGAGGCTTCCCTCAAGATTGCGCTGCCGTCCGCACCAGAAAACCCTTGCACGCTGCTCCTGGAAGCACTTCCACATCTCGCATCTGGGGTTGCATACCAAGACGTAACTTTCTACTTTAACGGGTTTCGGCTTGGTTTTTGGCGTCTCGATACCGCTAACAGCCAAGTCTTGGAGGTTATCATAGAGCCCGAATTGTGGTTCAAACGTTACGGTGGGGGGCTGGGAATCTGCACTTGGCATCTACCCAACAGCACGAAGCCGAGCGACATCTCAAACAGCCAGGATCAACGCAGGCTCGGCTTATGCTTCCAGAGCCTAACCATTCACCACAATTTATCGAGGCCGAGCGCCTGAGGCAGATGATGCCGATTGCATGACGGTACTCGGAGAAGCCCGGCTCGATTCGGATGGCGCGTTGCACGGCTGGTGCTGGGACCATCTGCGTCCCAAGGAGCGCCTGACGGTCGAGGTGCTGATTGACGGAGAGGTCGTAGCTTCGGCAGTTGCGTCGAGATTCCGCGAAGATATTCGTGATCGCAAGTTCGGAGACGGATATCACGGATTCAATATCGTCTTAACAAAGCAACTTGGACTTTCCTCCAGCCAAGCCACGCTCAGCGTGCGTGAGCGCAACTCAACCAAGATTGTTTGGCGTAAAGTCCTCGGTGAGTTTCGACTTCCGGATGACTTTGGCGACCGGATAGCCGATTGCCAAAATGAACTCGCCCGGATGGCTTGGGCACCCTTGCTCACAACTGGGCCGAAGACGAACAAGCGCGCCAGGGTTGGTGGCGCCCTGGCAGCCCTTGCCGTTCAGCTGCGAGGGCAAAATCGAAAACCCGCGCCGCAACCTCCAATCTCTGTCAAGTTAGCAAATCAAACCAAACCTAAGCTCAGTCTGATTTTAAACGCCGGCATGGATCACGCCTTGGTGATGCCATATCTTCGGCGGAGCGCGCAGGCGCTCGCCATGGCATATGCGCAAGTTGTCGTAACCGATGGCGGCACCGCCCCGCAGACATTGGACGATCAAGCGCTTGCAAACACGCTGTCTTATATTTTTTGTCCCGCCACTTCGCATGCCGGGCAGCGCAATCTCGCGTCCCGGGCCGCCTTAGGGGATATCCTGATATTTCTCGATCTTCGAAATGCTGGTCGGTTGGCCCCGGATTGGCAGGTCTTGCGCCATCACGCAGCGCATCGGTTGATCCTTTCCGCCGGAATTGCCGAGCTTCTGAAGCGGCTCGCCCCGGCGGTTCTCTCCGGCGTCGTGGAAATCTCCGCCCCTGCCGGACAAGAGATAAAACTGGCGCTACCCAGCCGTTTTATCCAGGATTATGGTGGATTTGATGAAACCATCGAGGATGGTTCCGGGCTCGACCTCCTGGATTGGGTATTGCGCGCTGCGAAGGCTGGGGCCCCATTGGCGGTATGGCAAACGCCCCACATCCCCTGCGTGCCGCCTTTGCGAATATCAACCGGCGGCGCTACCGGGCAAATTTTTGCCGAACGCTGGGGCGTGGCCCTTGGATGACCGGGTTCTGGTAACGGCAGTCTAAGGCGCAACCCACTCGAGGAGCGTCGCTCCACCGCTCAATCATCGGCCGCAGCGGGCATATGTCCGGTCTGCGCGAACGCGGCGGACCGTGCGTTACCCTCATCGGCGAGGCTTCGCGGACTTCCGCCCAAATTGCTTTGGGTGCCGCCGGGAGGCGAGCACAAATGCCTTACCCGCGACGCGGCACGCTTGCGGAAAATCTTCGCCACGCCCAACTTCACGACCATGACAAAAACCGCCCTGCTACCCGATCGC
>DAOMCN010000020.1:6117-11145 GCA_035427885.1 Acidocella sp.
CGGCCTGTCCGGCGCCGATCGTATCGCCTTTTTGAACGGGCTGGTCAGCAATGACGTGACGCGCGCCGTGCCGGGCCAGGCGGTCTGGGCGGCGCTGCTGACTGCCCAGGGCCGCTACCTCGCGGATTTCTTCATCTTCTCCGATGGCGAGCGCTTGCTGCTTGAGACCAGACGGGATGCGGTGCCGGCACTGCTCGCGAAACTGCGGCGCTTCAAGCTGCGCGCCGCGGTCGAGCTCACCGATCTGTCGGAAACGCTGCGGGTGGTGGCGAGCTGGGACGGCGCGCCGCCGCCGATCCCGATCACCGCGCCCGACCCGCGCCTGGCCGGCGCCGGCTTCCGGGCTTTGAGCGAGGCGGAGGTTACCGCGAATGCCGATGCGCCCGCCTACGACGCCTTCCGCCTCAGCCTCGGCCTGCCGGATGGCCCCCCCGATCTGGAGCCGGAGAAAACCTTGCTGCTGGAGGCGGGGTTCGATGAGCTCGGCGGGGTGGACTGGCAAAAGGGCTGCTATATGGGCCAGGAGCTGACCGCGCGCACCAAATACCGCGGCCTGGTCAAGCGCCGGCTGGTGCCGGTGCGGCTGAGCGAGCCGGTGAAACCCGGCACGACGGTGCTGGCCGACGGGGTGGAGGTCGGCAGCCTGCGTTCGAGCGCCGGCGAGTTTGGGCTCGCGAACCTGCGGATCGACGCGCTGGCCAAGGAGTTGCGCGCGGACACGGCACGGGTCGTGCCGAATATACCGGCTTGGATGCGGCTGCCGGCGTGAGGATTTTCGCGGCCCTCGGGTTGCTGCTGCTGCTGGCCGGCTGCGCCGCGCCGCCCGCGGATTTTTCTGGCGCCGGCCCAGCCTTCGACCCCGTGGCGTTCTTTACCGGCCATGTCACCTCCCTCGGGGTCGAGGAAAACCGGTCTGGCCAGCCGAGCGCGATCGTGAGGACCGACTGTGAGGGCACGGCGACCGGGCCGAACAGCATCAGGATGGTTCAGGTCCTGCATATCGGCAACGCCAAGGCCGTCACACGCATTTGGCGCCTCACCCGGACCGGCCAGGATCGCTACACCGCGACGGCGAACGACATGGCGGGGGATACGGTCGGGAGCGCCAACGGTCCGGAATTCCATTGGCGCTGGGTGCTTAAAACCCATGCCCGCGACCCGCTCCTGAATGTCACCCTATCGCAATGGATGTACCGCATGCCGGGCGGCGAAGTCATGATCCGGACGGTCGTCACCAAACTCGGTTTCACGGTCGCCGAGGTCTCGGAAGTATTCAGAAAAGCAGGGACCAACCAAGCTTCGGCAGGCGCCCTTCCTTAAAACCGCTTCTCTCGAAATGCTGCGAGTCGGATGTAAACGCCCCGGCACGTATAGCCTCTGCGACGTCCGGGTACTCTTTCAGATACCAAGCTTCATCGACGCAGAGCGGGCGGGGAAAGCGGTTCCGGCAAACCCGGCACGCATCGCGGCCGCTTGCAATATAGGACATCCATTCAAAACGCGCGCCTCTGTTGCGCAATCGACCGGAACAACTTTCACGAACGAGACGACTGCCTTGCAAACCAGATGCGTCGCATCAAAGGCTGTTCGAAACGTCCAATAAGGTTGCAACATTTTCGTAACGAATTTGTCTTTTTGTTGTCGCGAATTTGACCTTGAGGTTGGGCTTTCGATGCGGGAGAACACAGCGCGCTGCGCTGGCCCTAGGACGGAGTTTCTGCCGCAATGACGATCAAGGGACAGGTCGACGGGATGGAAGGCGGCTATGTGGTCGGCTGGGCCGTTGCTGAGCCAGATGCAGGAAGCTGCACCATTACGCTTTGCGATGCCGGCGGCACCGAGGTTGCGCGTGGCAGTGCCTCCCGCCATCGCGCCGATTTGGCGGCTCTCGGGCTCGGGCGAACGACGCTGGCGTTCCGGATAAAAATTTCGCTTTCCAATAAACCATCCGTCATACACGTCAAAGCCGATGGCGAGGCGCTGCCAGGTTCTCCGATTTCGACAGGTAAGGGAAAATTCGACGGGCACTGCGTGCTCGACGGAAGCTCGGTGATCGGCTGGGTAACCGAACGCGTCAGCAAATTCAAGCAACCCGAAATCACCATCGTCGACCAATATGGCCATATCGTTGGGCAAGGTGCATGTCATCCTGCACCAACGCCGCTAGATTCGGCCTTCTCGCCGGGACGTTTCAGCATCGCCCTCGCCGATCGCTGTTTTGGTGCGGGTGAACTAGCACTCACCGTATGCGCCAATGGGGTGAAATTTAGCGCGCTCGAATGCAATCTTCGGTTGGAGGGAAATCTGGAGTTGATTTCCTCGGCATCCGTGCAAGGCTGGCTGGCCTCACCACATGCGCCGGCGCGCAAGTTCGGGATCGAGATTTTCCGCAACGGTTTACGCGTCGGTGACGGCGAATGCGAATTTACCCGCGAGGACGTTCGTCAGGTAATCCCAGGTTGCGTAACACCCGGCTTCGCGATCACGTTGCTCCCGTTGCCGGAGGCGGACGACGCGCAGCCGGTTGCGATTTCTTTGCGGCTCGCCGGCTCCGATCGGGAGTTGTTCCAGGGCCCATATCTCGTGGCGAGCCGGGCGGCCGCTGTTGACGCGGTTCATCGCATCGGCCGTCTCGCCCATGCCAAGCTACCCGGCATCGGGATCGCCGAGCAGGCGGTGCTGCAGGAGGCTCTGGTCGCGTATCTGGAAAAACTCCGGCAGGAGGATGGGCTTGTCGCGACGCGGCAGAAATTTTCTAACAGTCCGATCACGCAAACTCGCCGGATGATGATCCTGATACCGGTCTATCGGGATGTCGCGGTGACCTGCGCCTGCATCGAATCCGTTCTCCTGCATCGCGATGCAGACATCGACCAGCTCTTGATCATCAACGACGCCTCGCCCGAAGAGGAAATGGCAAGCCGTCTCGCCTACTTCGCGACGCTGCCGAACGTGTTCTTGCTGACCAATCCAGAAAATCTGGGATTCGTGAAGACGATCAATCGCGGCCTCAGTTTCAGCGCGAACACCGATATCCTTCTGCTCAACTCGGACACGGTCGTTCATCAACATGGTCTCGACGAGTTGCATCGTATCGCCGCCGAGAATCCTGAAATCGGCACGGTGACCGCAATCTCGAACAATGCGACGATCTTTTCCTATCCGCATGCGCAGGCGCGGCGAGAAAAACTGAACGACATATCCTGGTCGGACCTCGCGGCGGCGGCGCTGTGCGTGAATGCCGGAGCATTCGTGGACGTGCCAACGGGCCACGGTTTTTGCATGCTGATCAAAGCCGAGGTGCTGCGCCGGGTCGGGCCGCTCGATGAGGCGTTCGGGCGCGGCTATGGCGAGGAGAATGATTTTTGTGCGCGCGCCGCTGCCCTCGGCTATCGCAACGTGGCGGCGGCCGGCGTGTTCGTCGAGCACCGCGAAAGCATGTCTTTCGCCCATGAGAAGGCGAGCCTGCTGGCACAAAACCTGCCCCGGCTGAACCGGCTATATCCGGAATATACGCCGCTGATCATGGCATTCGAACATGAAGATGGGCTCCGGCGCGCCCGCTGGGGGCTCGATCGGGTCCGCATGGTGCGGGCGACCCATGCCGGCCAGCGCTTCGTCCTGGTGATCCGGAATGCGCTCGAGGGCGGCACTGCGAGGGCGATCGAGGATATCGAGCGGACCATCGGCCATGGCGGTGCCACGGCGATGAGCCTGAGTTGCACCGAGAACGGCTTAATCGAGCTTGCCTGCGAAGCGCCGCTGATCCGCGCCAGCTTTGCCGATGGCGAGCTGGACGAGCTGTTCGCGCTGCTCGACGCGGCGGCACCGGGCCATGTCATGGTACACCAGCTGCTCGGCTACAAGCCGGGCTTCATCCGCCGGCTCGGACCATGGGCGGCGGAACGCCACAGCGTCTTCTTCGCCCATGATTTTTACAGCTTTTGTCCGCGTGTGACGATGATCGACGCGGTCGGGCGGTTTTGCGATGTGGCGGAGGCCGATACCTGTGCCCGCTGCATCGCGTTGGAAGGCGCGCACGCGGCATCCCGGATGGTTGCACTCACGCCCGCCGAACACCGCGAATGCTTCGCCGCGTTTTTCGGCCATCTCCGGCACGTGGTCGCACCCTCCACCAACGCCGCGGGTTATCTGCGGCGGGCATTTACCGGCATGGATATCGAGGTCGTACCGCATCCCGAACAGCCCGGCAGCCTGCCGGCGACGCCGCGTTCCGGCGATGACAACGAGATCGTGCTGCTTGGCGCGATCGGCCCCCATAAAGGCTCGCGCCAGTTGCTCGACCTGGCGCGGCTGGCCCGGCTGACTCATCCGCGCCTGCGATTCAGGGTCATTGGCTATACCGATATCGACAAGCCGCTCACCGCGACCGGCAATGTCACGATCACGGGTAAATTCGCCGCGGAGGAGCTTCCCAAACGGCTGCAGGAGGCGCGCGGGCGGCTCGCCTTGTTCCTTCCGAACTGGCCGGAGACGTATTCCTACACCCTCTCGGAGGTCGTGCGGTTCGGCTTCATCCCGGTCGTGCCGGATATCGGCGCGATGGCCGATCGGGTCCGGATGGCGGGGTATGGCGTGATATTTCCATTCCAAGCGCCGCCGGCGGCCGTACTCGATCTGCTCGACGGCATTGCTACCGGCCGCGCAGCCGCCTTCGAACCCGGCACCGGGCCCGCGGCCTTCTTTCCACATACGCACATCAACGCGCTCACCGCGTTACTGGGACAGGATCTGGCCGATGCGGGACCGCCGATGGCGGTCGGCTGACTTGCCACGAAGCGGTTGACGAAGCCCCGGGCCGTGCCACCCTTTGGTGACGGCAAAGCGCCTGTGCTAAGCTCGCGCAACCATTTCAGGAGCCCAGATTGGACTTTGACCTTTTCGTGATCGGCGGCGGGTCCGCCGGGGTGCGTTGTGCGCGGATCGCTGCCGGGCATGGCGCCCGGGTGGGCATTGCGGAGCAGAAATTCTGGGGCGGCACCTGCGTCAATATCGGCTGTGTCCCGA
>DAOMCN010000020.1:11155-12935 GCA_035427885.1 Acidocella sp.
GATGACGCGCGCAGCTTCGGCTGGGACATCGCCAAGGGCGGGCATGACTGGGCGACCCTGCTCGCCGCCAAGGACAAGGAGATCCTGCGCCTCAACGGCATCTATAAGCGCCTGCTGGACCAGGCGGGTGCCAAAATATTCGAGGCGCATGCCAGCTTCATCGACCCGCATACGCTCGATATCGGGGGTGAGCGCGTCACCGCCGAGCGGATCGTCATCGCGACCGGCGGCCACCCGACCCGGCCTGACAACGTGCCTGGTGCTGAACTCGGCATCGTCTCGGACGACGCGTTCTATTTAAAGGAGATGCCCCGGCGCGTCGCCATCATCGGCTCGGGCTATATCGGCGTGGAGTTCGCCGGCATTTTCGCAGGGTTGGGGGCGGAGACCCATCTGATCTATCGCCAGCCTTTGCCCTTGCGCGGGTTCGACGAGGATATGCGCCTCGGCCTCGCCGAGGCGATGGCGGCGTTCGGGGTCATCCTGCACAAGGATACGGTGCCGACCAGCGTCACCGAGGTTGACGGCGCAAAACACCTCGCCCTCTCCGACCTCTCGGTGCTGGAGGTGGATCTGGTGTTCTTCGCCACCGGCCGCGTGCCGAATGTGAAAAACCTCAACCTCGAAGCCGCCGGGGTGGCCGTGAACGAGGCCGGGGCGATCGCGGTGGATGCCTCGCTCGCCACCTCCGTGCCGCATATCTATGGCATCGGCGACGTGACCGACCGGCTGAACTTAACGCCGGTCGCGACCGCCGAGGGCCATGCCGTGGCGGACAGCCTGTTCGGCGGCAAGCCGCGCAATGTGAGCCTGGAGAACGTGCCGACGGCGGTGTTTTCCATCCCGCCAATCGCAACCGTGGGCCTGACCGAGGCGCAGGCGGCACGGCGCGGACCGGCGAAGATCTTCCTCACCCGCTTCACCCCGATGCGCCATCAGATCACCGGGCGGGTCCGCAAGACCATCATGAAGCTGGTGGTGGACGCGGAAAGCGATGCGGTGCTGGGCGCGCATATATTGGGTGAGGACGCGCCGGAGATGATGCAGGGCATCGCCGTCGCGGTGATCGCCGGGGCCAAGAAGGCCGATTTCGACCGCACGATCGGCATCCACCCGACCGCGGCGGAGGAGTTCGTCACGCTGCGCACGCAGACCAGGGTGGTCGGGGAGGAGTCTGGTCCCGAGTAGCGCGGTGGGCCAAATCGCGCGATAAGGGTTAAAATTTTTCGATAACGGCAAGGACTCTGGACACGACGATGGATACGATCACCCCGGCCCGGAACCTGAACGACGGCGCCCCGGCCCGGCCGGCCCCCGCAGGTTGGACGCCGGAAAGCTGGCGCGCCTGCCCGATCCGGCAGGTGCCGAGCTACCCGGATGCGGACCGGCTGGCGGCGATGGAAGCCCGCCTCACGCGATTTCCCCCGCTGGTCTTTGCCGGCGAGGCGCGGCGGCTGAAATCGCAGCTGGCACTCGCCGCCTCCGGCCAGGCTTTCGTGCTGCAGGGCGGCGATTGCGCCGAGAGTTTCGGGGATTTCACCGCCAACATCATCCGCGACACGTTCCGCGTGCTGCTGCAGATGGCGGTGGTGCTGACCTTCGGCGGCGCGATGCCGGTGGTGAAGCTCGGGCGCATGGCCGGGCAATTCGCCAAGCCGCGCTCCTCGGATACCGAGACCATCGGCGGCGTTTCGCTACCCTCCTATCGAGGGGATATCGTGAACGGCCCGGATTTCTCGGCCGAAGCCCGCATGCCGGACCCGGCGCGCATGGAGTTCGG